>JAKEGK010000171.1 GCA_022627515.1 Gammaproteobacteria bacterium | reverse complement strand
GCGCTTCATCAGTGCATAAAATATCGAGCATAACATCAGAAATCCGCCCAATAGTCCCGCGTTGTAGGCGAAATCACCGTTTGCCAGAAAATTCGTGTTGCTGATAACCAGCCAGCCGCTTGACACGACAACCAGCAGAACGGCAACCGTCATTAACGCGGTCTGCAGATCATGCACTGTCTTCTGGTAATTTTCCGTGTTAAACGGTGCGTTGAATCGTTTGGCGAGCAACCGGGTCACAGTGACATCATTATATATAAGCAGATCTTCGGGGCGGGTGAGCGCCTGCCGGTGCTGCTTCTTATTGTCGATTATTTTAAATTTTTGTTTGACTTCAGCGGCTTGGTCATCAAGGCGGGTCCGGCTTTGCTTGAGGTTTTCCAGCAGGGCAGGATTTTCATACAGTCTTTGCGTAAACAGGTTATTTGATTTTTTCTCAGTTAACATAATACTGTAACCATGGTGGTATCCTGGAGAGAGACTTTATAAGAAATTCCGCCGCCAAATTGCGTGATTGACTTCACACCACGATGATTTTTGCGTAATGTTTTGCAAGGAATACTGATTGCGTCACAGGGCCTGATGAAAATAGCCATTATTTCGGACACGCACGGAACGATCGCGCCGGGAGTGCTGGATCTTATTCGGGGATCGGAATTGTGTGTGCATGCCGGTGATATCGGTAATGCGGCCGTGCTTCAACTGCTGGAAATGGAAAATATACCGGTGGTCGCCGTGTTGGGAAATAACGATATCGCCGCCAAATGGCCGGTGAGGGACGCCGGAATTTTAAAAAAAATCCCCAGTGAACAATTTGTTGATTTGCCTGGCGGTCAACTGTGCGTCGAACATGGTCATCGCGTCACGCCGGTTAAATTACGCCATGACAAGTTACGTAAAAAATACAATAATGCCAAAGCGGTCGTCTATGGTCATAGTCACCGCCTTGTGTGCGACCAGGATCAGTATCCCTGGATATTAAATCCCGGTGCCGCCGGGCTGTCACGGACCTTTGGCGGCGCCTCCTGTATAATCCTGACGGCAATGCGGCGCCGCTGGACAATTAAAACATTTCGAATAACTATTTAGCTATAACGAAGGGAAAACAGCGCATGGCAGAAATCATCTTTGATGTACGCAAACCGGAAAGTGACAGCGAATGGCAGGCTTACTTTCAATGCCGTTGGGAAATACTGCGTGAACCGTGGGACCAGCCAAAGGGAAGTGAAAAGGATGAACATGACGCCGATGCGTATCATGTAATGGCGGTGGACCACGATAACGGCGATGTGATAGGTGTTGGCAGGATACACTTTAATTCTCCGGCTGAGGCGCAGGTACGCTATATGGCGGTTAAGGAAGAGGCGCGTAAGCATGGCATAGGCTCGCTGATTCTGACCCAGTTGGAACAGTACGCGATCAAGCACGGCGCAAAAAAGATTATGTTATATGCCAGGGAGAACGCGCTGGATTTTTATCTGCGCCGCGGCTATTTCAGTCAGGGGCCGGCGCACAATTTATACGGCAAGATACCGCATTTTTCCATGACCAAGACTATTGAAAAATAGTCACAAGAAAGTGGATTATTAAAAACTTTTATTTACTGGACCGCTATTTTAAGGAAAGTGAATGGCTGTAAAAAATGTTTACAAAGTAATATTCGTCAACCAGGGCAAGGTGTATGAAGTCTATGCCAAGCACGTGTCGCAATCAGGCATGTTTGGTTTTATTGAGATCGAGCAGCTGATTTTCGGGGAGAAGTCCGCCGTGGTCATTGATCCTTCGGAAGAACGGCTCAAGGATGAGTTCAGGGAAGTCAAGCGCACATATATACCCCTGCATTCCATCATCCGCATCGACGAGGTTGAAAAGGAAGGCGCCGCCAAAATTGTGGATATAAAAGGTGATGCAGGCCAGGTGGTCGGATTTCCCGGCGCAATCTATAACAGGCAGGAAGCACCCAAAAAAGACAAGTAGTGCGTTCAATTTCTAAAATACAATCCAAATATAAACAGTAAATTCAATCCGTAAACCACAGCGCAGGGAATCAATGCGTAAACTGGAATATAAAGGCCGGGCCGCACTCAACAACCGGCAAACACGTTTTGTTTGCGAACAGAAAGAGCAAATCGACGATGGCTGGGGAACGATTGAAGAATCCCTGGCGCCGCTGCAAACCGTACTGTCCAGGGATGCCGCCAAAACCGTTATTACCTATAACCAGTCACCCGATGTCGGTTTCGACCGGTCGATCAATCCGTACCGAGGTTGCGAGCATGGCTGTATTTACTGTTTCGCCCGGCCCACTCACGCTTACCTGAATTTGTCTCCTGGTCTGGATTTTGAGACGCGGCTGTTTTACAAACCCGGCGCGGCGGCGCTGCTGCGCAAAGAACTGAATGCGCGCAATTATCAACCTGCACCGATTGCGTTGGGAATCAACACTGATGCGTATCAACCGGTGGAAAAGCGCATGCTCCTGACTCGGGAAATACTTACCGTTCTGAGTGAATTCCGGCATCCGGTAACTATTGTCACCAAGTCAGCGTTAATCGAACGCGACGCGGATATTCTTGCCGAAATGGCAAAGGACAATCTGGTAAATGTTGTCATATCACTTACCACCCTGGATCATCGTCTGGCGCGCATTATGGAGCCACGCGCCTGCGCGCCAACGCGGCGCTTGCAAGTGATCAACCATCTGCAAAGCGCAGGCATTCCGGTGGGCGTGCTGGTTGCGCCGGTTATTCCCGTATTAACGGATCATGAAATGGAAGCCATTCTGGAGCACAGCCGCGGCTCAGGCGCTGGCGCCGCGGGTTATGTATTATTGCGGCTGCCTCATGAATTAAAACAATTGTTTCGCGAATGGTTGGGCACACACTTTCCCGATAAAGCGCAACATGTAATGAACCGGATTCAGGATTGCCGGGAAGGTCAGGATTATGTGGCCGAGTTTGGTTCGCGGATGCGTGGCAGCGGCCCATTCGCGGAATTAATCCGGCAACGTTTTAACCTGGCTTGCAGGAAGTGGAATTATGGCGAGGGAGAGCCGTTGAGCGTGGAGAAATTCAGGAAAATTAATGATGCAACAGAAGGACAATTAGAATTGTTTTGATTGAGTATTTCGATGCGGCATCCATCGTTAAATAATGCATCAAAAATTGTCCCGTTCTTTAAAAACCTTAGTGTTGCAAAAAAACACACTGGTTTGCCGTAAGCCGCCTTGGGATAGGCCTTGCCGGACACGCTGTGAATACTTCCGTTCTTGTCTCCAAGAGAATGCTCGGGCGCGGCGTCCATGCCGCGCACGGTCCGT
>JAKEGK010000170.1 GCA_022627515.1 Gammaproteobacteria bacterium | reverse complement strand
TTCCGACCCAATGGCTTGAATTTACCAAATAAGCGGCCAATTCATTACCGTGTATGCCCAGTTTCCAGATGTGCGCCGCAACGGGATTTTTACCCATTTGCACAAATGCGAAACTCATTACATTCAATGCATAAGTAATGCAGTCTGTGGACTTAAGAGCGCTATATTTAGCGGGATAGAGTTTTTTAAATTACTGCCTACTTCATGGTCATGATTATTTAATAATTCTATGATTTTCTCATAAGCAAAGTCAGAATACGTTTTCTCCATTGTTACTCCCTTAACAGTTTAATATGGATCTAACGAAATTATTTAACTTTTAATTAACCAGCGCCTGCTCACTGTTGATGCGATAGCCAAACTGGCCATCGTCGTTCGCCGTAATATGAATACCGGTTATCCGCTCATCATTGGCTAACCGCGACAGGCATTCGCTGGCCAGTTCCGGCAGGATGGTATTGTTGAGTATGTTCTCGATATTGCGGGCGCCGGTATCGACTTCCTGACAACGGGCGATAATGTGCAGTACTACATCATCGTCGTAACTGAAATCCGCCTTATAGTGTTCGCGCACCCGTTTTTCGATACGCTTCATGCTAAGACGGCAGATTTTCATCAGGTTTTCATCGCCAAGCGGATAATAGGCGATGACATTGGTGCGCCCCAGAAACGCGGGTTTAAAATACTTTAACAGTTCGGGCCTGAAATTATCGAGCAGCACACTGTGTTCGGGCAACGTTTCCTGCGCGGCGCAAATTTTACGAATCACATGTTCACCGGCGTTGGAGGTCATGATGATGACGCAGTTCTTGAAATCGATGTCCCGGCCTTCACCATCCCTGATCGCGCCTTTGTCAAACAGGTTATAAAAAATATCCTGCACACCTGGATGCGCCTTTTCCATTTCATCCAGCAACAATACACTGTAAGGTCTACGGCGGATGGCTTCCGTCAGCACGCCGCCTTCACCATAGCCCACATAACCGGGGGGCGAGCCCAGCAGCATGGAAACCTTATGCTCTTCCTTGAACTCGGACATGTTGATGACGGTGATATTCTGCTCGCCACCATATAACAGCTCAGCCAGCGCGAGCGCGGTTTCGGTTTTGCCCACACCGCTGGGGCCTACCATGAGGAAGACGCCAATGGGTTTGCGAGGGTCGGTGAGGTTGGCGCTGGAAATGCGAATGGATTGCGCGATTGATTCAAGCGCGTGCTGCTGTCCAATGACGCGTTCCCCGAGCCGCTGGTCCAGACTCAGCACTGACTGTATCTGATCCGATTGCATGCGTCCGACAGGAATACCGGTCCAGTTGGCGACGACTTCCGCGACGGCTTGTGAATCGACGTCAGCCGCCATAAGCGGTGACTCGCCTTGTGTCTGGCGGAGTTCCTCATAAAGACGGATGACTTGTTGCTTGAGTTCAGACCGTTCCGTTGCACCAAGAGGTTGCGGTGTTTTTTTATTTGTACCAGACTCAGCCGCGTTGCCTGATCTATTTAACAGAAAGTCGTCTTCAAGCTGTTTGCGGATGGAAAGAATCCGCCGGGTGATGTTTTTTTCCGTATCCCATTGCGCGGAGTATCCACCCAGTTCGTGTTCGGTTTTTTCTCTGGCTTGCCGCAGTTCCTGCAAGCGTTGTTCGCAATCGCCGCCCAGGGCGTGTTCCTTTTCAAGCATGGCGATGGTGGTTTCATATTGCCGGATACGGCGCTGGCAATCTTCGATTAACGCAGGAGTCGTGCTTTGGCTCAGTGCAACGCGCGCGCACGCCGTATCGAGCAGGCTGACGGATTTGTCAGGCAGTTGCCGTCCCGGAATGTAGCGCTGTGAAAGCGTCACGGAACTGATAATAGCGTCATCCAGGATATGCACTTTGTGATGTTGTTCCAGCGATTTGGCAATGCCGCGCATCATGTCAATGGCTTTTGCCGTATCCGGCTCCTCGATCTTGACGACCTGAAAACGGCGGGTGAGGGCGGGATCGCGCTCGAAATACTTTTTGTACTCGGCCCATGTCGTTGCGGCGATGGTGCGAAGCTCACCGCGCGCCAGGGCAGGCTTTAGCAAGTTCGCTGCGTCGCCCTGTCCTTCCTTGCCGCCGGCGCCGATCATGGTGTGCGCTTCGTCGATAAACATAATAATGGGTTGAGTCGATGCCTTGACTTCGCTGATCACCGACTTTAACCGGTTTTCAAATTCGCCCTTGACGCTGGCGCCCGCCTGTAACAGACCAAGATCCAGGGTATGAACCGCAACATTTTTCAGCGGTTCGGGCACGTCATGGGCGGCGATGCGCAGCGCAAATCCTTCAACCACGGCGGTTTTGCCAACGCCGGCTTCGCCTGTCAGGATTGGATTGTTTTGCCGGCGGCGGGTCAGAATATCAATAATCTGCCGTACTTCCTGGTCGCGGCCCAGCACCGGATCGATCTCACCGCGTTGTGCGCGATCGGTAAGATTAATCGTGTATTTATCCAGCGAGGGTGTTTTGCTGGGCCGCGGCGCTTTCGCGGATTCACCGGATGACGTTGGTGACCCCTGCCGCAGTGTGGCGGATTCTTTTGTCGTGCCAACGATACCTGCTGTCAGCTCCCGCAACGATTCAGGCGGGATCTTTTTAAATTCAATGGATACATCCAGCGCCTGACGCCGGAATACATCGTCAAGCATGATGGCGGTAAGTAAATGCGCGCTGGTGGTTTGAGGATGATCGTACTCCACGGAACATAATACCCATGCATTTTTCGCAAGATCCACGACCGCCGGTGACAAGGAGGGTGGACGGGTGTTGCCGGTTTTGAAGCGGTCAATGGTTTTATTCAATCCCGCGATTACCTTGCCCGCATCGACTTCGTACTTGTCCAATATTGCCAGCAGATCGCTGCCGCCCTGTTCGAGTATTTTCAACAGCCAGTGTTCGATTTCGACGTTGTATTGTCCCCGTGACAGACAGATTCCCGCAGCGCCTTCGAGGGCGTTGCGTGTAAAGTCATTCAGTTTATCGATCAGCGATTTGAGGTTAACGTTAATCACGATGCGCTCCGCGTTGTGTAATATTAATTTCCGTGCAACAGTTAATTGGCAAAGGCCAACTTTTGCCGGTTGACATTAACTGCTTAACTTGCCCGGCATGATTTTTACAGATTAACCATGTTCCGATAGCCGGATTTTGATGGTTTCTGTTTTAGCCTTTTCCGTTTGTTTGTTGGCAAACCAGCTGTTCCAACCCAGCACCGGGCGGCTGTTTTTGTTAGTGGTTAATTTCTTCCGCAAGTCGGCTCGCCTTAACGTTATATTGATTTCAAAGTCCTGTTCAATACCAACATAAAAACGCACCCACTGTTTTAGCGCCGCCAGTTTTTTGCTGCCTGGCGCCAGTGTCTCGAATTGGACAGGATTCAACGGGCCGACATTGATTATTATCTTGCCCTGCATATACCAGCCCTTGGACCCGAGTTTGGCGTCTTTGCCAAGACAGACATTGCAGCCCTTGGCATATTGTTTACTCGTCAAGCGGCTGCGCAGATCGGGCAGCAATTCCTGCCATTGACCCTGAAACTCATCAATCGTAACCGGATAGCCGAAATATTCCGACAGCATGCGGCGCAATCCGGAAGATGTTCTAACCGATTGACTGAACAGGCCGCTATATCGCAACAGGGCTTCGTCATTAGTCAAAAGCCGGTTGGTGACTTGCGATGTGCCAAGGCCGATGATCGACATGAGTGAGCGGGTGAAATCGTCCCTGCTGGTTTTCAGCACGCCAAGCTTGCTCTTTTCATACTGAATCGGCAGCTTGTATTTCGTGCTTGCGCGGTAAAACAGGGACACGATGCGATGATTGAATATTTCCAGAAAATCCAGCAACGCGGGATTTTTATTTTTAAGTTGTTGCAACAGTGTTTCGGTATAGTGATAAGGCAATATGCCGCTGGCGCCTGTAAGTCCGATAAAGGCAACTGTCATCTGCCACTGTTTCAGCGGGTTTTCATGATCTTTAGCGGAGAGCTGGTCAACACCGGTAATTTCTGAAGAGGCGAACGACAACTGTTGCACGGTGTGAAACCGGATAAATTCATTGCGGGATGCCGCGTATTGTGCCACTTCCTGCGGTTTCTGCCGGGCAGATTTTTGTATGGCGGACAGTTGCGCGGTTGACGGCAGAGTGGTTGACAGCGACCGCGCATGATCAACCTGCTGCAGTAAACGCACCGCCTGCAAAAACTGATATCGGGCGGGTTTACTGGTTAATTGATCGATTACAGAAGGACTTTCTCGCCAATTCGTGGTGGACATCGTTTGAGTATTCCTTCTTTACCTTTCAGGGTTGCAATAACGCGGGTAAACGAATTGATGGAACAATATAACGCAAAAAACCGTTCCAGCACGTTTGCCAGCAAATAGGGGCTATGACCCGCCAGCAATGATTCGTCAATTTCCAGATATATCTCGGTGCCGCGGCAAATGGCGGTTTTATGATTGATGGTGATTGGCGCACTGACCGCGGCGGTGTTGATACCGGTTATGGATTGGATTATCGCGCGTGTGGTGGATGAATCCTTAAAGTCATAGAGGCGAAGAATTTCCTTTAACGCGGCCGTTGGGTCCCCGGTTCCCGTCAAGGATAAATTGTTGAGATTAAGATGCGAGATCAGGCGCCAGCGTGCGTAGTCGCGCAACGGAGGACGGACGGTTGCCGTAGGCTGCATCAGGCATTTGATGGTTTTCACGGGTGGCGCTGCGTCGGCAAAATGAAATTTCGGTTGATCTTTCCCGAATGGCAACTGTGCGGGCAGATCGCGGTTGGTGCAGGTCAGGTCAATTTCCAGGGTTCTGTCATCGGAATGATCCGGATTAAAATGCAGATCGACCATACTGATAAACACATCGGCGCCGTCATCCTTGTTAAAGTTTCCAAGGCTTGAAGACCGGCGGCTGCAATGCCAGTAGGCGTGATAATCGCTGTCAATCGAATCATGATTGGCGCCATAAATCGGATAATGGGAAATAATATCGCCGTCGGAAGAAGACGTCTTGACCTCATCGATGGAATATATTTCCATACCCTCGGGATGGCGGCTGTCAGGTACAACGAGGTATTCATGCTGGGTATGGTCCAGGGCGATGGGTTCCGCAACCTGTTTGAATAAATTGATCACGGGTGTGCAATGCAACGCAAAAGTGGTTTCATTGATGTTGTGTTCCAGTTCCACACTGGAATTGGCGAGATAGATAAAGAGGTTGATTTCACCGCCCGCATCACCGGGCATTGCGTCAGCGAGACCTTCAATATCGATAAACAGAAATTTTTCCGGATAGGCAAAGTATTCGGTTACCAGACGATACCCGATAAACGAAGCGGCCGGGTAGGGCAGCAAGCCTTCGTCTTCCCTGAATCCCACCGGCTTGATAGCGTCCCTTCCCAGGAATACCGGCCTTGTATCGTCTTCGGATTTAGCCAGCACAACGTTAAGACAATCCTTGTGAAGCAACTGGTATAACGGATTAACATGCTGGCTTAGTCCTTTCAAATAAAACCGCAGTTTTTGCGGCCGCAAAGCCGCGAAGGACACCTCGCTGGAGTTGGTTTTCAGGCAAATACGGATAACTGATGCGGCGCCCTGGACATCGTTTGAACCCGGAGCCACGAACGGCAGGCCCGCCATCGTGGCTGTGGAAACGGATACCGGCAA
The DNA here is from genome assembly GCA_022627515.1 of Gammaproteobacteria bacterium. Classification (GTDB taxonomy): domain Bacteria; phylum Pseudomonadota; class Gammaproteobacteria; order SZUA-152; family SZUA-152; genus JAKEGK01. The sequence continues at coordinate 21,137 of JAKEGK010000170.1, read as the reverse complement.
AATGTCGACCGGATAGCAGGTTGTAAATTTGCAGGTTTGACCATGAACCGGTTGCGATTCTACTATGGCATCCCGGCTGAGTGCGAATATGCTATCCAGTTCAGCGGCGGGTTGCAGCTGGATGATCGACATGGAAGGCAGCGGGCGTTGATAGTGAGGAAATAACACGCCCAGCATGGCGTCGCTGAGTTCGGGAAAATCATCATCCAGTTTGTATTGAATGCGCGCGTTTAAATAGGCAAAGGCTTCAATCAGGCGTGATACATGCGGATCTTCGATAGACTGCTCGCTGATTTTCAAATGGCCGGCGACTTTGGGATGCCGGTCGGCGAATTCGGCGCCCAGCTGGCGGATAAAAGCCAGCTCTTTTTCATAGTACGGCAGCAATTCGTCCGCCATTATTGAATATCCTCGATTTTTACGGTACGTGTTACCGGTTCAAGCACGGAATTAAAAATGATGGTTTCCGGTAATGGCTCAGCGTATAAAACAGCTTCTATTCTAAAACGCATGGTGCGGTCATTTTCATCCACATTTCCCACGTGCGACACTTCAACGTTTTTAAATCGCGGTTCAAATTTACGTATGGTTGCTTCCAGAAACCGGCAAAAGCGGCTGCGGCTGGTAGAGTCCAGCAGATTAATCGTCGCCAGGTCCGGCAATCCATAATTCACCAATGAATTATCCAGTTGTTCCAGGTTTTGGGGCAACTCAGTAATACGAAAACGGGTATTAAACAGATTTTCCAGGTCACGGCGGACACTCTGGCGAAGTTCTTTGATACGCTGGAAAGAGGAGGTTAACGAAGGATCGTGTGAATAAATGGTATTGTCCGTTAAACGGTCAAGAATAGACGGCAATAATTCCTGATGTTTCTCGATCCGCGCCATAGTTATAGTTTTATTCCCTGTTTAAACACAGTCTAAAATCGGTAACCCAGACAGGGCACATGTGCCAAGAGCAGTGGAAATTTTATCCGATCGAGGTCAAAAATAATACTCGATTATTCACGCGTTTCAATTCAGGCGCTTGCAAAACGTCGCGGTGCAGACATCGCGATATAACGCGTTAGAAGAAGATCAATAATTAGCCACTTTGACCCGGGAATTAGTGACTGCTCAGGCGCCTGCCTGCCAGCGTATCGCGGTAAAATTCCCTGATTTCCACCTGACTTGCTAACAGAAAAACCGTTTTAGAATCCGGCATGAATACAAACACCGAGTCATCGATATGCTGACCGGTCAGTTCCTGTGGCGCGTGCTGAATCATCGGCACGCCCATACGGCGGTTTAGCCGATGCTGGTAGTCTATAAAATTCACTTCCCGGTAATGCGGCGTATTGTACAGTTCACTCAAAAAGCGCGTAATCGTTTTGGGATTGGATGTTGGAATGTAAGCATACAATTCATAGTCCGAATGAAAATAGGTGGCGTGACTGATGTGCGAGATGCGGCTATGCATGATGCAACCGAAAAACGGGCTGCTGGTGTCGCTGTTCACCATGAATTGTTTCGCGTCAGGTAAAAAATGCGCTGCGCGTTTACCATTGGCGTCGTGGGTGGGCGCATCGGAAACAATATTGCTGTATTCGTTCCATAACCTTACCGCTGTTTCATAAGACTTTTTAGTTTTAAATGCCTTGTTGAATTCATCCAGCGTGGGGTTTATCACCAGTCCGCCAATCGTTAATTCTCTTCCGAGTTTTTCATGCAGAAAATTCCTGTTTGCGGTTTTGAATTTGCAGTCGAATGGTTTTGGAGCAAAACCCGCTTGCCCGATGTATTTTCTGGCTTCCGGATTCGGTTTGCGCACCAGGATATAAGCTTTCTGACCGGCCGCTTCATCATGAAAAGCCTTTATATCTATCGGCCGCATGAAACGATTAATGTTGGTGCATACATGCATGTTATAAGCGCTACAGAGCATGATTCTCAATAAATTCGAATATTAATTCCGGGTTTATTGACCTATTGTGCCTACTATACCTAATCTGCCGATTGAAATGAATCACAACAAGAGCGAACCTCATCAGCAGTTTATGCCCCAATACAGTTTACTGCGTGCAGCCTGGCGCAGTTTGCGTGCCACTGTATACGATACGTACTATAAGGTGATGAACATTGCAGGCCGGGATGAAGCGAATTGAGGTCCAGGATATTTTGGTTTGTCTTTCCCGGATTCCGCTGCGCTTCATCCGGGCTACTTGCTCTCCAACTATGACCAAGTCATACCACCTTGTTTCACCGTTCTTCGCAAGTCCATCCAGGTTATGACCAACTGGATTGCCTGGTTTATACGCGATCGATACAGACGTATCAATTTCATTATTTTGTGAATCGCTTGTAACTGGATTACCATTCGTTCCCTTACATTTCAAACCCAATGGATCCACCCACATGGTGGGATTGGGCGCATACTGGTAATTGTTCAGTCCACCCAACAATCCAATCGGATCTTGATTAATGAATTGTCCTGTATCCGGACTGTAGTAGCGGAAGCGGCTGTAGTGCAGGCCTGTTTCTTCATCAAAGTATTGCCCCTGAATCCTGAGATTGTTATGAACTTCATCAACTTCTTTAGCAGCTACGTTGCCGTAGGTTTCATACCGGGCTTTCCAGACGATGTCACCTGTTGCATTGGTCAGTTCGCGCGGTGTGCCGAGGTGGTCGAGGTGGTAGTGGTATATTTCTCCGTCTTGCACCAGCGCCACAGGCCGGAAGCTGTAGGGTTCGAACAGGTACGTTTTCTTGATGTTGTTGCGGGTTTCCTGCGCCAGCAGGTTATCGGTCCAGAGAAACAGGGTGGCGCCGATGGCGTCCGTTTTGGCAATGCGCCTGCCTAAGGGATCGTATTTGAAGGTTACGGTTTCATGCTGCGTATTGGTTTCGACACTGATGAGCTGGTTCTGTAAATTATAGTGAAGGTGCTTTTGTAGTTTAACGTCTTTTCCGCGGCTTTCCCGGATGAGATTACCGCGTTCGTCATATTCAAATTTCTTGTCGCCCTGAATCAGTAAGCGATTGCCCTTGGCTAGGCCAGGGGAATGCTGTTTGGATTCGCTAATGGCAAGGATGTTGCCAGCCGGGTCGAAGTCGAAAAACTCCGGACGAGGTCCTTCACAGCGCTTTAAGCGGTTGAGCGTATCATATATATAGCGTGTTTCTTCGGGCCCATCCTTGATCCAGTTGATATTGCCAAACCGGTCATATCCATATTCACGCAGGATGGGTGTCTGTTTGTTTTTCGCGTTAATCGCCTGTTGTTTTAACAATCTGCCTTGTGGGTCGTATTCGGTGCGGGTTTGTATATCACCCTGGTGGCGGATCAGCTCGTGGCCCAGGCTGTCCCGTTCCACTTCAGTAATAATGTTGCCGTTCAGCTTAACAGTTTTGAACGACAGGCTGTCGTGGTAGCCATATTGAATTATCTGGCTGTCCGGAAGTTCGGTTATGACACGCTGCCCCAGAATATTATATTGGTGCCTGATGTTTTGCAGGCTACTGGCGATTCGTTCCTTGTTGTCATTGAGATCAATATGACTTTCGTAAATGATGTTGCCCAATGGATCATAGGAAAATGCCAGGTATTGATGTTCATTGTAGGTTTCCGTCAGGCGGCCGAGAGCGTCATAGCGGTATTTGCTTTTTTCACGGATCTTTTGCGAACCAAGGTTTAGAGCCTGGCTGGTTTTACTGTGAAGCTGTCCCAGGGCGTCTCGTTCAAATTCGGTTTGCACGGCGCCGGAATCGAGATGTTTAATAAGATGACCGGCCTCATTATATTTGTAATGTTGCGTGCGCCCGTCAAAGCCCGTTTCCTTTATCAAGCGCTCGTTGCCGTCGTACACAAATTCATAACGGTCGCCGTTTTCATTGATGAGTGCAATAAGATTGCGTTCCTTGTCATACTCATATCTGACGCGATGGCCGGAGGCATCGATACGCTGGCTGGGCTGGCTTAAACCGTCTTCGTATTGATATTCGGTAATGCGCCCTTGAGGATCGATATACCTGGTAAGATGACCGGCTTCGTTATATTGAAATTCACTGGTGTCGCCACCAGCAGCAATGACTTTATGAATTAAACCGGAAGGGGCGTATTCATATCGGGTGGTATGAATTTTTACCGCCTCTTCAAGATCCTGAGCTTTTTCCTGCGCGGTAACCGCGATGATGCGCCCCCATTCATCGTAACGATAATGAAGACAATTGCCCAGCGGATCGGTTTCCTTGACCAATTCCGCTTTTACATTCCATTGATAAGCGGTAACTCTTTCCGCAGGATCGGTAACGGAACTGATCAAGCCGTTTTTATTATATTTATAGCGGGTGATTTCGCCGCGCGGACCGATTACCTCAGTCAGCAGGCCAATGGGACTGAATTTTCTTTCCCAGCGATTGCCTTCGGCATCGGTGAACGAGGTCATCTCTCCCTGGAAATAACTTCCGCCCGATTGATGGCCCAGCGCATTGGTCATTCCCAGCAGGCGCTGATTTTTGTCATAGTGATATTGCGTTGTGTTGCCCAGAGGATCTATGTCAGCCACCAGCTGGCCGGCATCGTTAAATTTCTTTTGATGCCGGTGACCCTCGTTGTCGATCTCCTCGGTAACCAGGCCAAACTCGTTATATTTGTAGTAAGTGGTGAAACCACGGCTGTCTGTGGTTTGACTGGTTTTATTGAGAGGCTCCCAGGCAAATTTGTAATCGTAAATGCCGCGGTCACCCCAGTTACGCAGGCAAACGCCACCGTTATTGTATTCGTCCCATTCAAAGTGGAAATTAAAGCCTGTTGCTAATGTACGTCTAGTAATAATGTGATTTTGGTACTGGTATTTTTCACCGTGGCCGTCCGCGTTTTTATGGGCAATAAGATCACCAGCACTGTCATATTCATAGTGCGCAAGGGCTGGTTCCAGTTTTTCGCCCTGGTCATTTAATTGATGCACCTGCGTGATGCGGCCTTGTTCATTACGGGTGAAAAACAATCCGCGGCCCCAATTGGAAGTAATACGCACCAGCTTGTTATTCACATTGTAATGCAGGGTTAAGGCGTATCCCTGTTCACCTTCCCAATTGCCATTCACGCCTTTTTCCGGCGCGCGGTACGCTTTGTGCCGGATTTGTGTCAGGCGGTAGCGGTTACCACCCTCGCGCTCGAAAACTTTGGTGGGTTGTCCGTGTGTTTTGAGGATAAACTGCCGTGCCGCGGCAAACTCCAGTTCCAGATTCTCGGTCAGTTGCTGACTGGTCTGGCCGATATACGGCCGCTTGAAGCGGATCTCCCGTCCATCGGCGTCGAACAGCAGCACGCAGTCTTCTTCCAACAACAAGTATTCGCATGCCGTATGTGTCCAGCCATGACCCAGGCCGATATCCCGGCTATGGCCGGAGCGGTAGAAACGTTTCCATACAAAAGGCACCGGGCCAGGCAGGGGGAAGTCCTCCAGCGGCAGTTGTTCCTGTCCCAAAGTCATGTTGATCGGGCAACCGGATTCGGTGCAGCGTGATTGTTCTGGACAGCTTTGACCGCCGACATTACCGCATGGGTTATTGGTTTGTTGAGCCGCCGAGGATGTGTTTTTTGATGTTTCGGTAACGGGGTTGTTCGCTTTAACTTCGGATTCCCTTGCGGAATTTTCGCTTGAGCTGCCGAATAGCGCTGATTGCTGGTAACGGATAACGATGCTGTCTTTCGCTATTAATTTGTTTGCGATTTGTTCCGCGCTGTGGTTTTTTTCCGATTGAAAACCATCATATTTAACAATTATTTTTAACGCGTCGCTATCATTTTTAAACGCGGCAGCCAGGTCCGCCTGCAGGCGTGGATCCTGGGAATCAGCCAGACTCCAATTGTTATATTGATCGGAAGTGATCGTGTCTTTGTCCAGGATGACAAATTGTTTATCACCAAATTGTTTCAGTAAAATTTCCATTAATGTTCGTTAACTTTGCGCCAGTTCCGTAACCAGTTCCAGTTCGGAAATCATATCATCCAATTGATAATGTGGTTTCAACTTCATTACACAAAGATACGTACCGGGCTTGCCGGGGTAGTTTTTTACTTCAACAACCGCTTCCCGCAAAGGGTAACGCGCCTGCTCATTCCAGTCCAGATCATCGCGTCCGGTAGTGTAACGGTTGATCCAGAGTTGCAGATAGTCTTCACAGGCCCGGGCTGTCATAAAGGAGCCAACTTTGTCCCGAATAATCACTTTAAGGTAGTGCGCGATACGCGCGCTGCACAAAATATGCTGCAGCATTGTTGATAAGCGCGCATTAGTGCTTGCCAATGTCGCTTTGCGGACTTGCGGTTTTTGCACCGACTGATTGCTGTAAAACGCCGCCAGTTCAGTGTCGTAACACTGACAAAGAGGAATGAATCCCTGGTTAGCCAGTTGCCGCTCAATTTTGTCGGTAATCAGCACGTCGGTTTTGATTTTTCGCGCTATGCCTCTGGCATCCGTTTCAAAATACACTGCCGGCAAATTATTGACTAATCCGCCTCCCAGTTGGCCACGGGGCACGCCTTTTATGTGGCCAAACCAGCCAATTGCCGCGAATTCGCGCGCCAATATACCGGCAAAAGCGTAAGCACTGTTACCCCACAAATAGTGATCAATACTGCTGGTATCTTCCTTGTAAAGAATACCGCCTAACGGCGACAATTGGGTGCAGTACGGTTCCCGCATCAGAATGCGGGGCAGGGTGAGTCCAACAAAACGCGAGTCAGGCTGATCCCGAAAGGCGCGCCAACGGATATATTCCTGCTGCGAAAATATCTTGTCAAAATCCTGCGGCATCGCCAGCCGGTCAAAGTTATCCAGTCCAAACAGCTCATGGGAGGCGCCGGTGATAAACGGAGCAAACGCCGCCGCGGCAATTTGTGAAAACCCGGCTAAGGTTTCAATATCATCATAGGGATGTTTATTGCTGGGACGATGGGTAACCTGATAGTCGCCGATAATAGCGCCAATGGGTTCGCCGCCCGGCATGCCAAATTCATCGTTGTATATTTTCCTGAACAACTGGCTTTGGTCAAACTCGATGGCTTTGCTGATATCCCTGGTCACTTCGCGCCAGGTAATACTGAGAATCTTGATTTTGACATGGTCCGAATCGTTGTATTGATGCACCAGGTACCATAATCCCCGCCAGGACGCTTCCAGCGCCTGGAAGCGCGGATGATGGATGATTGTGTTGATTTGGACACTGATGAGTTGGTCCAGGCGGGCGATTTCCCGTAACAGCGCGGATCGCACTTGTTGCCGGGTCTGATATTGTTTATGCAGATTGAATTGCTTCAACCATATTTTTAACGCTTTTTCGTCGTCGTCTTCCAGTAAAAAGCGGTCAAGATAATTTAACTCGGAATAACGGGAGTAGAGCGGCTGCGTGGTGTCCGTATGACTTACAGCCTGATCTAGAATGGAAATGGGTTCGTCCAGTTTTGCCACGGGTTATTTACTTTTGCGGGTGAAATGTTTTAAAAATCATTTTTATGATAACACGCCGCATATATCAACGGCTGAAAGTTTTGACGTCACATTAAACGCAGCAAGATGCGTAGCGACATGTGGATGCCCGGGATTAACCGGGCAGCAATCACAATTCCGAAAGATATTTTTCACACCTGGCATAAAGCTCGCTGTCTTTTTTGATTTCTTCTTCCAAATACCCTTTAAACTGGTATATGGACAGCATCCAATCTTCTATATCCTCAACATCCTTTACTGTTTGACTGTTTCGCAATGAGTCATTGTATTTGATGCTGTCATTAATGATGCAAAGGAGTGTCGGTATCCACGACTTGTCAATTTCCACTTGCTTGTTCCTTTTCTACTAGTTCAAGGAGTTCATTTAACAGGCTTTTAAACGTTTCCACCGGCATATCCCGTTCAGGGGCTATTGTGTAATGTGTTGCACCAAAGGCTTTGTTGTAGTTATCCTTCACGATGACCAAGCCTTCCGGCAGAACGGTGCCTGCCGACAGTTTGAAATATTCCCATTTTCCTTTAAATATATTTGGGCGGTCAAATGTGCTGATTCCTCTCGGACGATTCCTTACTCTGACCCAGTTATTCTCAATCGTAATATCGGGCTTTCGAGGGGCGCCACGCAGTCTTGTGATTTCATTTTCAATCAGGGCAAACAGAGGTTTTGGATCTCTTACCTTTCTTGCCCGCCACAGGGTTACCGGGATGGTCTTGCCAAAAAAACGTTCAATTTCTCCTGTTTCAATAAGTACATCCTTTAAGATTTCAATTTTGCTCATCGCGAATTCGTTCCTTGAAGTTGCTACGTGTTATCGATAGATACTGTGTTTTTCCGATACGGTATAACTAATGTTACCATGATAAAAAACCCCCAGATTATCAGCATGGTGATCACGCCGTAACATGGGGGTTTCCGATAGTAATACGCGGTGCAATGAGCTGACACGGCGGCCTGTTGCGTTGCCATCAACCGGCCGCGCTGTGAACTAACTGCCTTTTGGTATATTGGCAACCAGCCGCAGCGACGCGGTTAATTCCTCCATTTGCAACCACGGTCTTAGATACGCGATGGCGCTGTAGGAACCGGGTTGACCAGGGATTTCCTTCACCTGGATGCGGGCGTCGGCCAACGGGTATTTGGCTTTGGCTTCCGGTGATGCATCCGGATTTCCGTTAACGTATTTATTAATCCAGTTGCTTAACCAGATTTCCGCGTCTTTGGCTTCAAGGAAAGAACCAACCTTGTCGCGCGCCATCACTTTCAGGAAGTGCGCGATGCGGGCGGTCGCCATGATGTAAGGTAAGCGGGCGGAAATGGCCGCATTGGACGTCGCGTCAGGATCGTCGTATTTCTTGGGCTTTTGCGCCGTCTGCCCGCCGAAAAACACGGCGTAGTCCGTATTCTTGTAATGACACAAGGGCAGGAAGCCCAGCTTGCTCAGTTCAGCCTCACGCCGGTCGGTGATGCCGATCTCAGTGGGGCATTTCTGATCGGTATCGCCATCGTCACTGATGAAAACATGGCTTGGCAAACCTTGTACCTTGCCGCCATTTTCGGCGCCGCGGATTGAGGTGCACCAACCGTGTTGAGAGAAAGAGCGCGTCAATACAGTACCTATGGTGTAGGCGGCGTTCATCCAGCAGTATTCATCGTGGGCTTTTGCGGTGTGACGGCCTGCACTGTCGGTTTCGGCCTCCTCGTAATTAAATTCCTCAATAGGCTTGGTTGCCGAACCGTAGGGCAGTCGCGCCAATACCCGCGGCATGACCAGCGCTACAAAGCGGGAATCTTCGCTGTCACGGAAACTGCGCCACTTAATGTATTCAGCGGAATCAAAAATCTTTTCCAGATCCCTGGGTTTGGATAGTTCGGTAAATTCTTCAAACCCAAACATTTGCGGAGCGGCAGCGGCAATGAAGGGGCAAAAACCCGCCGCGGCAACGTTGGACATATGGTTCAGGACATCGATATCATCCGGGTGGTTGCTGAATTCAAAGTCGCCAATCAGCGCGGCATAGGGTTCGCCGCCCGCAATGCCAAACTCAGACTCGTAAATCTTTTTAAAGGTTTGGCTCTGGTCAAATTCGACGGCCTTGCTGAGGTCGCGGGATAATTCGCGCTTGGAAATATTCAACATGCGGATTTTCAGATCGGAGCTGGTCTCGGAATTGGTGACCAGATAGTTTAATCCCCGCCATGAACCTTCCAGTGTCTGAAATTTCTGATTCTTCATTATTGAAGCAAGCTGGGAAGACAGCGCCTTGTCAATCGCCGCAATGGCGGAATTGATAGTGACGCTGAGGTTTTTGTCCCATTTTACGGTTCCTTCCAGCGCTTCCCTGGTCAGCACTTTGAGCAGATCTTCAGCCTCATCCCTGGTGGTTTGCTTGGTTGCGCTGATTGCCTGTTCAAGAAGGCTGGTTGACTCTTCTTCCTGTATCGCTCTTCCGGATAAAGTTTCATGTTCGCTCATTCTTTTTCACCTTCTTTGTTTTTGTCCAGGCCCAATTCACTGTACAACGCATTTAACGAAGCCGTATTTTGCAATACATCTTCCAGCAGTGTTTCGAGTTCGTCGGAACGATCCGCCTTGGTCAGCAAATCGCGAAGTTTATTGCGGGTTTCCAGCAATTTTTTCAGCGGTTCAACCTGCTCCACTATGCGGTGTGGCTCGAAATCTTCCATGGATTTGAACGACAGGTTAAGGCTTAATTCAGAACCGTCACCTTGCAGGGTGTTATCGACTTTAATGTTCAGCGCGGGCGCAATCTTGCCCATGATTTCATTGAAATTATCCCGGTCGATCTGGGCGAATTTACGGTCTTTTAATTCCTTTTTGGTTTCGGTGTTGTCTCCGGAATAGTCCCCCATTACTCCAAGCACGAAGGGCAGTTCCTTTTCCACGGTGGCGCCGTTGGATTCAACTTCATAGGTTAAATGAACGCGCGGTTTCCGCACTCTTTTCAATTTGTCATGGATGCTTTCGGACATATCATTGGCCTCTATGTTTTATCAAGTGATCTGCCAGCGGGGTGAATAAAAACTTACATCCCTTAACTCAATCCTCGCTGATGGTAATACCCGTTAAACTCCGGTATTGCTCCAATGCTCCTCCATCCGCGATAAGTTCAGGGATTAACTGGTGCAGTGGCATTCGTCCCCACTTCACGGCTTTTTCCAGCACATAGGAAACCGGTGAGTGGGGTTCGGTTCTTCTAAAATAAGCGGAGATTTCCAGTATCTGCTGGAAAGCATCTTCACGGGAATTGATTGAACCGCCGGCGCGTCTGCCGGACGGGGTATTGTTGGCGCCGGCGCCTGTTTCAAACGCACTGTCAGCCTGAGCGGTTTCAGTATCAGCGGCAATATTGAAGTTGCGGTCCTTATATAAATGATTGACAGCGGCAGCGCAGTCTTCCAGAACATTGACAATATTGCTGGCCGGTGGCGCGGCGTCACCGCAGCGCTCATCCAGCAGTTGACTGATCTGCCGGTATTCCTTCAAGCAATCGGCAATGGTGTTTTTCAGTTTGATTACTTCAGCATCGGATGTTTGCGCGACCGCGCGCTGAATATCATCCATGCTGAAACCCGCGGTGTTAATCCGCTCATGCTTGAGACGCTCATCGGGGATCTTTTGTATATCGACAGCCTGTTTGTATTGCCACAGCGCAAAATTATTGCCGCTTCCATGGGTGATGGGGATGTTCCGGATGGGGGCAATCAGCACACCTTCGGCGCCTACCCCATTTAATCCGGTGATCGATGCAACTTTGGTTTCGATGCCTTCTTCATCCGGCGCGGGATACAGGTAGTCCCAGTAATTGGTGATTAATCCTTTCAGCATGCGAAAACCAAACAATAATCCATCAAATCCATGTGTACGCGCCAGCGCTTCAATGTACCAGGAAGTAATTTCAAGATCCTTGGTTTCATTGGCAGAAACCGAGGGAGCAATTTCGTTAATGGTTTTCCAGAAGTTTATAGCCGAATTGTCCGACGCATCGAAAACATTTTTGCGTTCTGCCGCGCGCGCGCTGTTGCGGGCGTCTTTGAGGACATTATAAATTGATGCGGAAGAGATATCCTTACGCAAATCGCTTCCTGCAGGATTTTCTTCAGAAATTGGTTGTAACAGGCTATCCAAATCCATGACTCGCTATTAAATTAACCCGCTATAAAATTAATATGTGTTTCGTGTATGAGTTTGTTGGTTTTGTGACTTTTTATAATCTGTAACTACAAACGATATCTGTAACAAACTATATCTGTAACTACAGTCTACAATTGCTATTGGAAACGATTCTCCCTGGATTACGCCTGAGCCAGCTGCAAACCACTTGGGGTTACTGCATTAACTTCTTATTTTTTGCGCGCGCTTTAATGTTTGTATATCGGGTTGCTGCTAAAGTGACGCTCATACAGAATAAAGTGGAAGCAGCAGCCACAGGAATAACCAAACGCCGCAAAGCCAAGTACACGGGTGAACAGGCAGCCCCTCTTACAATGCCCCTCTCCTAATTTGTTCACACCGTTTGAGCGCTGTATTCTGCGTATGCTTTAAATATTTAACGATATGATCGTAAATAAAATATACATGCTATTATGCGTTACAACAACGTGCAGAATTAAATTTCAGCGCCGTTCATGTACTGCTTAGTAATTCTAGTGTGTAATATGCACAAATAGTAGGCACATAACAAGTCATTTTTTCGAAATGTGAAAAGTCACATTCTGGCGTTACTAAAAATGATGTTGGTTAAGTTTTATCATTGTGGATAATAATTAGTCACTTTGACGGTTAAATTGTCGTGATCCTGACATGGCGTAGCTGTACAAGTTGATAACATCACGTCGACAGAAAATTATACTTAGTCTAATAAAACGTTTAACTTTTTGGATGAACGGTTAATACAGTGTGTATTGAGTAATTGTCAGCGGGATTGAATCAACTGGTAACAACGATCACTATTAAAACCGCCGATCTGTGACACATTCACAGGTTTGAATTTGTTGTGTTCATAAGCTAATAAAATATGTCATCATTGTTCAGCATAAAAACTGCTCAAAGTTGTCGCGGCAGACCGTGGAAGACTGGATATCAAATACGGTATATTTGCAATTTTATTGCTCATGAGTTTATTGGCTAATTTTCTTGACTAATTAACTATTGTTAAGTCCGGTGAATAATCAAGTAATGAACCTTATCGTCACAATCACAAAATCACCGGAAGGTGTTTCACTGGACCGGGCGCAGCATGTGTTTGGTGAAGAAGGTGGTGCGATAGGCCGTTCCGATAAGAATTCATGGGCGTTAAAGGACCCTGAACGGTACATATCATCACACCATTGCAGTATAGAATTTGAAAATGGTATTTATTATCTAGCCGATTACAGCACCAACGGGACCTACGTTAATCATTCGGATCAACCTGTAGGTAACGGCGAACGCGTCGCCTTGCATGATGGCATGAGTTTTTCGATAGGCGATTATGAGTTCTCGGTAAAATTGGCCGAGGTAAATCCATCAGCGCCAAAATCCGCTGGTAGTAGTTCGATACCGGGAGTCACTGGTCCGTTTGCCAGGAATCAGCAGGATCAGCAACTGCCGTCCGGAAACAACATGCAAACGGATGACGATTCTGATTTTGCGCGGGACTTTTCGCTGTCCGGCCAGCCGTCACTGCATGTACCGATGAGGTTCACACCGCAGCCGGAGCCGGTGATTCCCGGGCAGGACATTATCCTGGATCCGTTACAGGCGTTTGAACAAATCAATCGCAGGAAAAATCCCGGTTTGCCGGTGCACGATGAGTCCATTGCATTTGCCGTAAATCAAGGGGATCACGCACCGTTATCTGAGCAGGCGTTCACACCGCCCAAGACCTTTATGCCGTCCAAACCAACCGGCATGGATAAAATTCCGGAAGACTGGGATAGAACGGAATACGGATTTAATAACAAACCGGCTGCTGTCGATTTGCCGGTGGATGATTTTGATGACGATATTGCCGCAGTGGCAATGATCGCCAGAAAATCCAAATCCGCAGGTGCGGTCGCTGTTAATGTGGCTGGCAATGTAAAAAAAGCGGCAGCCGCCAGGCAACAACAAAATCCCGCAAACCAAACGCCGGATCGTGTTGTAGGTAAACCAGTAATACCACAGTCTTCCACCGACGTCAGGCCGCGCGTCAGTATTGATAGTGCGGCGCAGGCAGTCGATAACGACCTGATAGCGGCCATGGGGCTCGATAAAAGCGCGTTTGCCCCGGAACAGCTGGCGCAGCTCAATCATGTTGTTGGTGAATTTGTGCGCCATACGGTCGAAGGTTTACTCAAAGTACTGCGCGCCAGAAGCACGATCAAGAACGAGTTGCGCCTGGGCGTGACCACAGTGCAACCGCGGGACAACAACCCCATGAAGTTTTCCGTGGATGTCGATGACGCGCTGGAACATTTGTTTGTCCGTCAAGGCAAGGGCTATCTGCCACCCATTGCATCGGTTAACGAAAGCTTTGAGACTATTCTGGATCATCAAGTTGCAGTGCTGGCGGGGATGCGCGCCGCGTTTAAATCCTTGCTGCACAAATTTGATCCGGTGGAACTCACAAGAAGATTCGACACAAAAAGCGGCAGCGGTATTTTTTCCGGGGGCAAGAAGCAACGTTACTGGGAAGCCTATAACGAATTTTTTAATGAACAGGTGCAGGACCTGGATAATTCATTCCAGCATTTGTTTGGAGACGAGTTCGTCAAGGCTTACGAATCGCAGTTGCTCGAATTGTCGATTGCGCGAAAGCAGAACAAACAGGAAAGCTGACTCTTTGCAGCCTGCGCAAGGTCAGTATTGTCCGCAGCCGGCAACTAAAACTTTTTATAATTATCGATGACTTAAGGTGGCGTCAATTAAATCAGCAATGCCGCGGGTCACATTGATGAGAATACTATTGAGGGAAGGGGAGTCGTGCCGTTATATTCACTATCAAACGTTCGTCCTAGCGTTCGTCAAACAACCACCCGATTAATGCAGCGTGGAATTCTGTTGCTGACTGCCGTGTTGCTGACTGCCTGTCAGAGCACATTCAAGGAATACGTTGCCCAGCCAGTTGGCAAGTTTTTCAATTGGGACACGGAGGTGGAAGTCAAGTTTACCGTGGAACCGGACACCAATCCGGATGACAGTAATAATAATCAGCCTTCACCACTTGTGGTGCGTATCTATGAGTTGGCGGATAAAGACCAGTTTGAACGCGCGCGGTTCCGCGATATCTATTTTGATGACAAGAAAATTTTGGGTGATGCGTATATCAAGAAGCATACCTTGAAGCCTTTGTTGCCGGGCACGATCCGGTTGGACCAGTTTCAGTTAAAGAAAGGCACCGCGTACGTGGGTTTGTTCGCGGAGTTTGTGCAATACAAGGATGCGGATTTCCGGGTGGTTATTCCTGTCGATGAGTACCTGACGACAACACAGGATGTGCGCCTGTCGTATCACTCCATGAGTCTTATCCGGCCTCAATACTGGGAGAATAAGGAAACTCCGTGATATAGCTCTTTATACGCCGATTTATTTTATTTTATATAGAGATCGCGAAATTTATAACAAGAAAACACGGTTTGTAACGGGAAAAAACAGTTTGTAACGAGAAAAAACAGTTTGTAACGAGAAAAAACAGTTTGTAACGAGAAAAAACAGTTTGTAACGAGAAAAAAACAATGGCGATAGACAATAAGGTTGTATGGTCCGAGGGCATGTTTTTGAGCCCCCAGCATTTTCAACAACAGGAACGCTATCTGGAGCGTTACATTGACAGCCGCTGCAATGTATTTGGGCCGTCATCCTGGGGATTGCTGGAATATACGGTCGATCCGCAATTGCTGAAGATCGGCAAGATTTCCCTGTTAAACGCCAAAGGAATATTCCCGGATGGCACGCCGTTTAACATCCCGGAAAGCGATGATCCGCCGCCGGTGATGGAGGTTCCTGAAAACACTCACAACACGGTTGTCTATCTTGGCCTGCCGGTCCGGCGGCCCGGTTCCCGCGATGTATTGATGTCCGAAGGCGGGCAGGGTCTGGTGCGTTACGAAGCGCAGGAACATGAATGCCGTGATTCCAGTTCCGAAACCGGCGACGTTGAAAAAATACAGATTGGAAAATTGCGCCTGCGCCTGCTGTTGGAAACGGATGATCTCAGTGGCTACGCATGTGCCGGGCTGGTGCGTATTTTTGAAATCCGCGAAGACAAAAACATTAGTCTGGACAACGAATATATCCCGCCTTGTGTTTCATTCAAGGCATCCAGGGTGTTGACGGGTTTTGTCAATGAACTTGCCGGAATGCTGCATCAGCGCGGTGAAGCGATTGCCGGCCGTATGGTGGATTCGCACCGCGCCGGCACCGCGCAGGTTGCCGATTACATGATGCTGCAATTAATTAACCGCTGCGAGCCGCTGTTCCAGCAGTTCAGCCTGCAACAGGGCATACATCCGCAACAGTTGTTCAATCAGCTGGCGCAACTGCTGGGGGAATTTTCCACATTTACTGCGCCCAACAAACGCCCGCCGGTAATGCCGAACTACGTTCATGATGAGTTGCAGATCAGTTTCGGGCCGGTCATGATTGGCCTGCGTCAATGTTTGAGCATGGTATTCGAACAACGTGCGATTTCATTGCCGCTGAAATTGCGCAAATATGGCATTCGTGTCGCCCAGATTACCGACCGCACCCTGATTGATACCGCGCAGTTCGTGCTGGCGGTCAAGGCGGACATGCCCGGTGACGCGGTGCGGGCGCGGTTTCCGGCGCAAACCACCATCGCGCCGGTGGAACGCATCCGGCAATTGGTTAACGTCAGTATGTCAGGCATCCAGCTTTCCGCGTTGCCGGTTGCGCCAAGACAGATTCCGTATCACTCCGGTTTCACTTATTTTGAATTGAACCGCAACAGTGAATTCTGGCGCGAGCTGCAACAGTCGGGTGGTTTTGCCGTGCATGTTGGTGGTGAATATCCAAATCTGGAACTGGAGTTCTGGGCCGTCAGGGAATAATTCTTCAGGGAAGAATTACTGTAAGGACAAACTAAGATGAAAGAATTCGATAAGCCGGATACTGATCAAACCGTTCTACGCGGTGTTACACAACAAAATCCCGACCGTACCACGCTGCGGCCGGCGCCTGGCAGGCGCGCCGCCATACCAACGCCGGGCCGCCACGATAACACTCAGTTTCCAGCGTCAGCCACGGCGCCACTCTATCGGGACTTTCAATCGCAAGTTTTACCCGGCGCTGGCCATATACAAACCTACCGTGGTCTCAATCCATTGGTAAACGCCGCGTCAACATTGCTGGCGCTGTTCGTGAAACTCCGCTCGACCTTTGCTCACAGTGACGTGAATGGATTGTTTCTGCGCTTAAGCAACGAAATCAAGGCATTTGAATCGCGCGCCAAAAACGACGGTGAACGGCCCGAAATTGTCCTGGCAGCGCGTTATGTGTTATGCGCCGGGCTTGATGAAGCGGTGTTAAAGACACCATGGGGCAGCGAAAGCGCCTGGACGCAGCGTTCGCTGCTAAACAGCTTTCACAATGAAACAGGCGGCGGTGAAAAATTCTTTATGATACTGGACCGCATGCGGGAAATGCCCGTGGAAAATCTGCATATGCTCGAATTGATGTATCTTTGCCTGAGCCTGGGATTCAGGGGTAAATATGACGTAGTGCAAAACGGCCGGGATCATCTGGAAAATATTCGCCACGATTTGTTTCAAACTATCCGCGGTTGCCGCGGGGAGTTTGAAAGAGAACTGTCACCCACCTGGCAAAGCCGGGTCGCCGGCCGTAACAAGTTAACGGACTATGTGCCTTTTTGGGTTATCGCCAGTTCGGTGGCCGCCCTGCTGATGTTGGTTTATTTCGGATTCCGCGTATGGATGTACAACTCTTCTTCCTATGTGGAACAACAGTTAGTTGACATCGTGGAGTCAGCGGAACAATCCATCAACGCCGGAAAAATCAACGCGGAAACAAAAGCCGGGCTGGAAGTTCAATAGCGGCGTATGGCAAACGCCGTTGA
The DNA here is from genome assembly GCA_022627515.1 of Gammaproteobacteria bacterium. Taxonomy (GTDB): domain Bacteria; phylum Pseudomonadota; class Gammaproteobacteria; order SZUA-152; family SZUA-152; genus JAKEGK01. Next base: position 3,565 of record JAKEGK010000170.1, on the reverse strand, counting down.
TACGCCGGGAAGAACTTGTAGCAAAGGCGTAACGGAACCGGGCGGGAATGAGAGGTATGAAGCTAGGCGTTTCACCGTCACCTACGGATCTAGTCCGGGGCGGACTCTGGCCCTCTCCCTCAAGGGAGAGGGGATTTATCGTAATAGATTCGCAGCCTTGTAACGGCATCCGGGGGCCAGGCGTAACGGAACCCGGGATGAAGCTAACGAATACCAAAGTTGGATAAATGAATGAAGCGAGTGATTGAATTTTTCAAGGACCGGCGGGTTATCAGCGTAATTGGCTTGCTCGCGCTAGCCTTCGTCATCTGGTTTGGCGGCGGGTCCGTACGGTTTGGTGAATCAAATTATGCGCCGCTGGGCTCCGAAGTTTCCCGCCTGACTACCATCATGGTATTGATGTTAGCCTGGGGGCTGAATAATTTACGGGCCAATGCGCACCGGAATAAACAGAACAAGGAATTGATCCAGGATATCGAGGAATCACAACAGCAGGGCGCGGGCCCGTTAACGGATCAAAGCCACGAAGAATTAACAGTACTGCGTGAAAGGTTCACGCAGGCGCTGCAAGCGCTGAAAAAACTCAAGTTCAAAGGCAAGCATGGCAGCAAGGCGGTTTATGAATTGCCATGGTATATCATTATCGGCCCGCCCGGATCTGGAAAAACCACTGCGCTGGTGAATTCGGGGCTGGAGTTCCCGCTGGCCGGCACGGTGGGCAAAGGCGCGCTGAAGGGCATCGGCGGCACGCGCAATTGCGACTGGTGGTTCACCAATGACGCGGTGCTGATAGATACCGCGGGACGTTATACTACGCAGGACAGTCACCGCGTGGTGGACAGCGCGGCATGGCATGGCTTTCTTGGATTGTTAAAGCGAAACAGGCCGCGCCGTCCGATTAACGGCGCCATTATTGCCATCAGCGTCGCGGATTTATTGATCCAGACCGAAGAACAACGCAACCAGCACGCGCGCACTATCCGCAGCCGCATCGATGAACTCATGGAAGAGCTGGGTGTGCGGTTTCCCATTTACGTGATGTTCACCAAATGTGACCTGGTCTGCGGATTCAGTGAATTTTTTGAAGATCTCAGCCGTGCGGAACGGGAGCAGGTCTGGGGCGTGACGTTCCGCGATGTGCAGGCCGCATCCCTGGCGGCTGACATTGACTGGTTTGCCGGTGAATATAATTTGCTGATAGACCGCCTTAATGACCGGTTGTTATGGCGCATGCATCAGGAACGGGACCTGAACCGGCGCGGCGCCATCGAGGTATTTCCCCAGCAAATGGAAATATTAAAACCGGTACTGACAAATTTTCTGAAACAGGTCTTTGCCTCCAGCCGTTATCACTTGCAACCCTATCTGCGCGGCGCTTATTTTTCCAGCGGCACGCAGGATGGCACGCCTATCGACCGCATGATGAGTGTTATCACCAGCACCATGGGATTGCCGCGCGAAAGCGCGCAATTGCCGGTGGATCAGGGTAAAAGTTATTTCATCAATCAGCTGTTCAACGGCATTATCTTTCCGGAAGCGGAAATCGCCGGCATTAACCAGAAATTTGAGCGCGCCATGGTGTGGATGCGGCGCGGTGGTTACGCGGCGCTGGCCGCGGTTTTTGTTGCGCTGGTTGGAGTGTGGATTTCAAGTATCATAAGCAATAAATCCCTGCTGCGGGAAATCGAAGCCGGCATCGAGAGATTTAATCAGGAAAAATTCAAGGTTGCCAGCGCAAGATCGGATATCCACACCACGTTGCCGGCGCTAAATGCCCTGCGTGACGCGAGCCAGGTTTATGACCAGGAAGAACATCCCTGGCTGGTGCGGGTGGGCATGTATGATCCGTCCGTGGATGAAGCCGCCAAAAAAGCCTACGATTTGCAACTGCAACTGTTGTTTCTACCCCGTATCCAGCGTTATCTCGCCCATGAAATTCAGCAACTCATGCAGCAGCCGGATAAAAAAGGCGAGCTATATGAAGCATTCCGCTTTTATTATATGTTTCAGGAAGTTCAGCATATGGAGCCGGAACAGATTGCCGAGTGGTTCGACACGCGCTGGGAAACATCTTTGCATGGCCAGGCTTCGATAAAGAGTCAACTGACCAGCCATCTTAAATCCCTGTTAGCGCAACAGCTGGACGCCACGGAGCTGGACAAACAATTCATAGCTCGGAGCCGCAAGGAATTATTAAAGGTTCCGCCGTCACACCGTATCTACAGCCGCGTGCGGACCAGTCCAAACTACGCGCGCAAAGTGGATCTCAATAATCTGTTTGGCGATGTGTTGAATAATGGATTCACCAGCACCAGCCAATCCGCACTGATGCTGCCGGTTTTGTTCACCCGGGATGGTTATGACGATGTTGATCTTAGCGCGGAGTCGGAAGTTATCTCCGCCATACTGAAGGACAACTGGGTGTTGGGCGACAAAGCCAATGTGGACTTCAGGAAAGAGGATCTGGATGGCATTTCGAAAGAAGTCAATGAGTATTATTTGAAAGAATACTCGACACGCTGGCGGCAGGCGCTGTCTTCCATTAAAGTCGCCGAGTTCACCAGTTTACAGCAGGCAGTTGACGTGCTCACAGTATTTGCTGATCCTGTTTATTCCCCCATCGTGAATATCCTGAAGACAACTTCCACGCACACCGGGCTTAATTTGCAGGCCATGCTGGAAGTTCCGGGAGAGAATTCGGATAAAAGCCTGATAAAATCCGCGTCAAATCTTGTGGAAAGTAAACTGCAAGGCAACCAGGTTGACATGACGTTTAAGGACCTGAACAAACTTACCTGGCAATCGCCCAAACAGCCGGCGCCAGTCGAGAAAATATTGCAGTCCGTGGAGGATGTGCGAAGCTACCTCAATGAAATCAGCATCTCCGCCAGCCCCGGCAAAGCCGCTTACACTGTGGCAAAAACGCGGTTTCAAAGTAACGAAATTGACGCTATCAGAAAATTGCGGGCCATCGCGGCCAAGGCGCCGGAGCCGATGGATGACTGGTTATATACCATTGCTGATCAATCCTGGAAAGTAACATTGAATTCCGCCAAGCAACACATTAACAGTGAATGGCGCAGTCTGGTGGCCAGCAAATACCAGCACGCCCTCGCGAACCGGTTCCCCATGTCGGAGCAATCGCAACAGGAGTTGACACTGACAGACTTCAGTGACTTCTTCAAAACCGGCGGCACACTGGATGCGTTTGTGCAGGAATATATCAATCCGTTTGTCGATGTGCCGCATAAATGGCGCGCTAAAAATATTGACAAGCGCAGCATGTATTTTTCGGGCGACTCCATCAATCAGTTGCAGCGCGCGGAAACCATAAGAAAAATATTCTTCCGGGCGAACCCGGAAGCGCCCGGCATACGGTTCCAGATCCGGCCGGTCTCAATGGATAAGTCGGTAGCCCGTTTCGAGCTGGATATGGGCGGCCAGCAGGTGGCTTACAGTCATGGGCCCAAGTTCTGGCAGGACGTATCCTGGCCCGGACAGGAAGAAACTGATTTTGTGCGTATCCGGTTTGTCGGAATAGATGATAACGACTCGCTCAAGGACT
>JAKEGK010000169.1 GCA_022627515.1 Gammaproteobacteria bacterium | reverse complement strand
TTACTGTTTCCGGCGTAATTATCCTTATGCCGAATCCAATCCATTGCACGACAATTGGTCCCAGGCAATGGATTATCTCCGAAATGATCCAAAAATCAGTGAAATCATCCTGAGCGGGGGAGATCCGCTGTCCCTGGCCGACCATCGCCTGGCGGCACTGATATCAGACCTGGAAACGATTCCCCATCTGAAAACCTTGCGCATTCACACCCGGCTGCCGGTAGTAATTCCGCTTCGGGTCACCGATGAGTTAATCAAGTGGCTGAGCGCCACCCGGTTCAAAGTTGTCATGGTCCTGCATATCAACCACCCTAATGAAATTGATCACGAAGTCATTAACGCCGTGGCGCTTTTGAAAAGCGCGGGATTAATTTTGTTAAACCAATCAGTGTTGTTGAAAGGAGTTAATGATTCGGCGGAAATCCTCATGCAGTTGAGTCACGCCTTGTTCGACGCGCATATTCTGCCTTACTACCTGCATCAGCTGGACAAAGTCAGCGGCGCCGCCCATTTTGCGGTGCCCGACTCAACAGCCATTGAACTGATTGCAATCCTGCGCCGGCACTTGCCCGGTTATCTGCTGCCCCGGCTGGTCAGGGAGATGGCTGGAGAACCGTCGAAGCTTCCATTGTTCTGACATACTTCAGACATTGAGCGGATCAACTCGCGCTGTTGTTTGTTTGTAACCTCGCTTTCCACTAAGCAGTGGCGCCAGCAACACTTCATGCGTTTTCAGCGTTCTTTGTATTGCGATTGCGTTGCTAATTTGTCACCATCCGGCAGAAATACTCTGGCTTTAAAGTCTGGCTTTAATTTCCGAATTGGCCTGCAAGTCAGAATTTTATTAAAGTTTATAATAAAAAATACCGAAATATCCGTAGGATACGCTATGTTGTGAGCACCATGCTGCTTGTAGTTTGGGAAAATCTGACCGCACCATTAATGGACCCCAGTTTTCATTTGCAACGAGCGCTATAAAATTGCCGCAACAATCTGTTTTATTGGCGGTTTTTAAACCGCGGGTAGTCCAGCAGGCCTTGAACAATGCATATCCTGACCTGAATTAATACCAATTAATATGGATTGCAACGGCGTCCCAACACGCAAAGATTACAAAGGTTAAACGAATTGGTGGTTACTACCAGACCAAAAGGCTTATTAAATATTCCGGAGTTATCACGACCTTCCCCGGACTCTTTCGATACACGGCCGAAAAAAATCAACCCCTGGCTGCAGGGACTACCCTTAGGCGACACCGGAGAATGCGCCCGGCGCATTTATCACGCGCTGCGGGAAATAAACCGGCTGGATATTTCCGGCAAAGACCGTTGGCGAATTCTGGAATTAATAACACCGCAAGTTCTTGAGATTAATGCCAGCCTGTCACGTCACTACACCAACCAGATGTTGCCGATTCCGGAAAAAGACCAAAAAGTCGCCGCATTGTGCATTGAACTCTATAGTGAACTCGCCCTGGGCTATAAGATTCTGATCGATCAGGCGTGGACCAAGCCTCTAAATTTTCTAACCACCAAGCCCATGGTGAGCATGATTTACCGCGCCTTGTATTATTTGTTTCAAGTCCTGTTAACAACGTATGAAATATATATTGATCCGCCACGCAATACCTGGATGCATATTCATCAATTATATCTTTTTTCAGAAGACAACCAGCTAGTTGGGATGCTGCCCCGCGATATCAATTCCAAAGGCAACATACCCCGCGCCACTATCGGCGCTTTATATGTACAAATCGCGTTGTTAGGCCTGCTTTCCCCGTTTCGCTTGCGCCAGACTGATACGAAAAAGGTCGTTATGGCGCTCAAGGATTGGAGCAAACATTGCAGTATTCTTCCTGCCGATCTATATGAAGAAAAAACTGGACATGTTCTGATCAAACAAAACAGTGACTATGCTCCGGGATTTTATTTTGTGGACGATACCATTAACCATGTTTACACACGCACATTGGACACCACTGCCCTGGTTGACCATATTCGTAATCTGGTAATGGCGCAATCCTCAGGCATGGAACAAAATACCGGCATCTACGATCTTTCTCCGGACGTAATCCGTTTACTGATTCTCACCTGGGGGGGCAAATCAAAACGCCTGTTTTCCAGAACGTCCAAAGACAATCAATTGAACGTTAGCGTGGGAATAAACGCGACCCACTTTATGATTACCAATATGCAAAAACTCCATACCGTATTGCCGGAGAAAGGCGCTTATGCCGAACTGATTAACTCATGTGCGGCGGATCAATTGACTGCGTTCACCGGTCTTTTGGACAAAGAGGAATTCCGATTTGAATCAGGCGCCCATTTCGATGTGGCGCCGTTATTCGGCATTAGCCGCATTGATAAAGCATCAACCGATGTGTGGGATGACGATTTTGGCAGCAAAGCGCTGAAATACAGTTATAATCTGAAACTGTCGCAGCAAGGAAAAACCAGAACCCCCACCACACCTCACCAGACGGTTCATTGGGATAATCTTAATGAAAGCGCCAATGGTTATTGCCTGTTCAGCAACATAAAGGAAAATGCCGGTTCCACAAAAGTGCAGGTCGGCGAACTGATCGGGATGCGTAACGACAACGTCAAAAAAGAAGAAGCAATCGATATTGGCGTGATCCGCCGCCTGAAAAGCACCGACAAAGGAATCGAACTGGGAATTCAGAAGCTGGCGCCAGCGGCGGATTCAGTGGCAATTTGCCTGTATCATCACCGCAATATGCAAGGCAAATATCAACGGGCTTTATTACTGCCGGTCATGAAGCCACGGCTGCTGGTAAATACATTAGTTACCGGAAAGTCGTTCAAAGCCGGCGATGAAGTTCTGCTAAATAAATATGGATTTTTAATTAAAATTCAGCTGACGAAAATAGTCGAAACCACGGCTGACTTTAACCAGTTTGAATTTAATGTTCAAAAAGTCATCGGCCTGGAATCCACTCAAAAAGTGGAACAAGCCAAAAATTTTGATTCAGTATGGACACTCATATAACCTTGGAACGCAACAATCGCACGGTATTGGAAAAGCCAATGATCACCAAAAACAAAAAGCACTATTAGCAGGAGCACATTGTGGATAAAGAAAAGATCATCCACCTTATCATCCTCGTTGAGTCATCCCATGACGCGGAAGTGCTGGCCAGTTCGTTCCGCAACGCGGGTTACGCCGTTCGTTCCAAGCACATCGAAGACGAGGACGATCTGCTGGCTGCGATTCAGGAGAAGGGCTGGGACCTGTTAATAGCCGCACCCCGCGTGGGAGACTACACATCGGTAAAAGCCATGGAATGCATCAAGGCGGCGGGCAAGGATATTCCGTGCGTTGTGTTTGGTCCGCTTACCGATAAAAAAGCCGTCCTGGAAAACATGCGGGCCGGCGCCGCGTACTGCGTACCGGTGGAAGATCAGGAATTATTTCATATCGCCGTGGAACGGGAGTTTAATAATTTACGCGAACGCAGAAGTCATCGCGAAACCAAAACCATGCTGGTAGAGAGCGAAAAGCGTAACCGTGCGCTCATAGAAAGTTCCAAAGACGCCATCGCCTATATCCACGAAGGTATGCATATATATGCCAATCAGAGTTATCTGGATTTGTTTGGTTATGATGACATGGAAGAAATGGAAGTCATACCTATCATGGATATGATCGCTCCGGAACAACAGCAGGGCTTTAAGGAACTGCTGCGCACCTTAAGCAAAGGAGAAATTCCCAACGAGCAATTTGAATTTAACGCGCAACGTTCCGGCGGCGAACAATTCAAGGCGACCATGTCGTTCCTGCCCGCCACTATCGAAGGCGAACCCTGTACCCAAGTCGTCATCCACCAGCAGGGTGATAACCGGGAACTCGAAGCGCAAGTCGAACTTATGAAAAAACAGGATTTGTTAACCGGCTTGTACAACGGGCAATATTTCCTGGATGAACTCAAAGACGCGTTGACCAACGCCACCAAAGGACAGGGAGATTCGGTTTTGGTGTCTTTGGTACCGGATGATTTCAAAAAAATCAAGGACACCCTCGGCATCGCGGGCAGTGATATTGTGATATCGGACATGGCCAATCTGCTGAAGGAAAACCTGGGCAACTACGCGATTATCGCCCGGTTTGCCGATACGGTATTTACCGCCCTGTTTCCCCAGCTACCGAT
>JAKEGK010000168.1 GCA_022627515.1 Gammaproteobacteria bacterium | reverse complement strand
ATTCCCGCAACCCGGGGTGTTCTGACGCTGAAGTAACGCAGTTCCAAAACGACGCGCAGCACTCATAACCAGAACCACTCCGGCTGGTGTTAATGGAAAAACAGACTACTGGCTCTTGTGCCGGTTTAGTCACGAAATGCAGGGTGAGGTTTCCCGAAAAACAGGGGACACAAACAAACTGAACTTCCCACTATCTAACGGCGGATATGGATGGGTTCTTACAATAAACGCGACTTAGATGGCAGTTATGAACATCTCAAATATTTCCGGTTTTGCACTTTCTAATGTACCTGGGTGTTTGGCTATCGGCTTTTTGATTGCAACCCTCCTGATATGCGGAGTTGCAACAGCAGAAGAAGACCCCGTTCCCGCCGAACAAATCATAACGGATCCGTTTCAATCAGCAGTTGAAAACCTGAAGCAACAAAACTTCGCTGCCAAAGGCAAAGCCATCGAGCAACTGCAATCGGTTGACGATCCCCGGGTCCTTAAAATTTTTCAATACCTGCTGAATGGCAAACTTTACTCCCGCGAAGAAGACCAATTGCTGGTATTCGCCGATCCCGATGGGGATGCGCAAAGTATTACCGATGTTATCAACGGCAATCAACTCGGCGTTGCAGAGGCAAGCACGCTGAAGAAAATTATTCTCAATAACCAGCTGCGCAAGCAACTGCGCGGCGCCATTGCCCAATTGAGCCTTGGTAGTAAAGATACGGCGGTACGATTATCCGCGGTAACGGAAATGCTCCGGGATCCGAAACCCGAAGTCGCAGAACTGGTTCGCGCCGCGCTGACAAACGAGTCTGACAGCGCGGTAAAGGAAAAAATGGCGGCCGTCATCGCCCTGTCGGAACTGGACAGCGCTGACAAAACCGTCCGCCTAAATGCCATTCGCACACTCGGACAAAGCATGGAATCTGAAGCGTTCAACAACCTCAGCAAACTGGTGCAAAAAGATGAACAGGGCGAATACCTGGAAGCCGACGCAGAAATACGCAATGCGGCAAGCGCCGCGTTAACGTCGATTAAGGACCGGCGCGGCTTTTATGAACTCATGGAAACCATTTTCTTCGGCTTGAGCCTGGGTTCGGTGCTGTTACTGGCCGCCATTGGCCTTGCAATCACCTTTGGCGTGATGGGCGTGATCAACATGGCGCACGGTGAATTGATCATGCTGGGCGCTTACACTACCTATGTCGTGCAATTATTAATGCCAAACTATATTGAATACTCGCTATTTGTGGCGATACCCGCCGCGTTTCTGGTGTCCGGACTGTTTGGCATTGCCATCGAGCGCGGCGTGATCCGGTTTTTGTACGGCCGCCCTCTGGAAACCCTGTTGGCGACGTTTGGCATCAGCCTTATATTGCAGCAACTGGTGCGTTCCGTTTTTTCGCCACTCAATCGTTCCGTAGAAACGCCGGCCTGGATGAGCGGCGCCATGGAAATTAACGGCGCGTTCACGCTGACCTTCAACCGCTTTTATATTCTTATTTTCAGTTTAATGGTGTTCATTGCCTTATTGGCGGTGCTGAAAAAAACACCTTTGGGATTGCAGGTTCGCGCCGTGTCGCAAAACCGCGCCATGGCCAAAGCCATGGGGGTTAAAACCGAGTGGGTGGATGCGCTGACATTTGGATTAGGCTCTGGCATCGCCGGTGTCGCCGGTGTTGCGTTGAGTCAATTAACCAATGTAGGTCCAAACCTGGGGCAGTCCTACATTATCGATTCATTTATGGTCGTGGTATTTGGCGGCGTCGGTAACTTGTGGGGCACCCTGGTCGGCGCCATGTCCCTGGGTGTTGTGAACAAGTTTCTGGAACCCTGGTCCGGCGCGGTTATGGCGAAAATCCTGGTGCTGGTCTTTATTATTTTATTCATTCAGAAAAAGCCGCGCGGATTGTTTCCGCAGAAAGGCCGCGCCGCGGAGACCTAGACGATGCCAAACAAGAGTCTTTTCGCGCGACTGTTCGCGAGCAATCGTGGCGGCAGTATTTTTCTCGGCATCCTCGCGGCGTTTGCCATTATCGTCCCGGTATTCAATCTTGCCGTTCCGGAATCCTCCGCGCTTCACATGTCGACCTATACCGTCACGTTATTGGGCAAGTACCTGACTTTTGCCTTGCTGGCAATCGCTCTGGACCTGGTATGGGGCTATTGCGGCATACTAAGCCTGGGCCACGGCGCGTTCTTCGCGCTGGGCGGCTATGCCATGGGCATGTATCTGATGCGTCAGATCGGCGACCGCGGAGTTTACGGCAATCCCGAATTGCCGGACTTCATGGTATTTCTCAACTGGCCGGAACTGCCCTGGTACTGGCACGGCTTCGATATGTTCTGGTTTGCAATGCTGATGGTGATGCTGGCGCCCGGCGTGCTGGCGTTTGTGTTTGGCTGGCTGGCGTTCCGCTCCCGCGTGACCGGCGTGTATCTTTCCATCATTACTCAGGCATTAACATACGCTTTAATGCTGGCGTTTTTCCGCAATGAAATGGGTTTTGGCGGCAACAACGGATTGACGGATTTTAAAGACATCATGGGTTACAACCTGCAGCAAGACAGCACGCGCGTGGCGCTGTTCCTGGCATCGGCCATTGCGCTCGCCCTGGCTTATCTTGCCTGCCACTACATTGTAACGTCCCGATTCGGCCGCGTGGTGATTGCCATACGGGACGCGGAAGACCGCACGCGTTTCACCGGTTACAAAACAGAAAGCTACAAGGTCTGGATCTTCACGTTTTCCGCCGTGTTATCGGGCATCGCCGGCGCCTTATATGTACCGCAGGTGGGCATTATTAATCCCGGCGAATTTTCCCCGTTGAACTCCATCGAGCTGGTGGTCTGGGTTGCGGTGGGAGGCCGCGGCACCTTGTATGGCGCGGCCCTGGGCGCCGGGCTGGTGAACTACGCAAAAACCTTTTTCACCGGCGCGCTGCCGGAAGTGTGGCTGTTCGCGCTCGGTGCGCTGTTTATTGTGGTCACTATCTTTCTGCCCAAAGGTATTATTGGACTGATCGGAAAATTGAAAAATAAACGCCGGGCGGAAAAAGCGCAGGCGATCGGCTTAAACCCAAACGCGGAGACTGAATCATGAAACAACTGGATCAGCTTCGTGAATTTATGCGCCGCGACCGCGTGTTTGATTTTGTCGCTGAGGAACGCTTTCCGTTCACCTCGGGCGTGCGGCCGGTGCGGCCCGGTGTTGTGGACATCAGCAAAGGGCCGATCCTCTATATCGAAAACATGACCGTGAGTTTTGATGGCTTCAAGGCGATCAACGATCTCACGCTGTATATCAATCATGGTGAGTTGCGCTGCATCATTGGTCCCAATGGCGCGGGCAAAACCACCATGATGGATTGCATCACCGGCAAAACCCGGCCCGATAGCGGCACGGTGTTTTACGGCCAGACCATGGACCTGACGCGCATGTCCGAATATGAAATTGCGCAAGTGGGGATCGGCCGGAAATTTCAAAAACCCACTGTGTTTCCCCATCACACCGTGTTTGAAAACCTGGAACTGGCGTTATATACCGATAAATCGGTGTGGCCAACTTTAATAGCTAAACTTAGCGGCGAGCAACGGGACCACATTGATGAAGTACTCCGGATCATCGGCTTGATAGACCAGGTGCACCGGCGCGCCGGCCTGCTTTCCCACGGCCAAACCCAATGGCTGGAGATCGGCATGCTGTTAATGCAAAAGCCGCTGTTGCTGCTGGTGGATGAACCGGTTGCCGGCATGACGCATCAGGAGTCCGAGCGCACCGCGGAGCTGTTAACCAGTCTGGCAGAAGAACATTCCGTCGTGGTGGTGGAGCATGATATGGATTTTGTACGCTCCCTTGCCCGCACGGTGACCGTACTGCATGAAGGCCGTGTGCTGGCCGAAGGCAGCATGGACCAGGTGCAGAACGATCCCAAGGTCATCGAAGTTTATCTGGGTGAAACCGCGCATTGAGAATCGCTATGTTAAAAATTTCCGGCCTGAATCAATACTACGGCGAAAGCCATACTTTATGGGATGTGTCGCTCGACATTGGCGCGGGCGCCTGTGCTTGCCTGATGGGGCGCAACGGCATGGGCAAAACCACCTTGCTCAAATCCATCATGGGCCTGCTGCCGATTAAGTCCGGCGCTATTGAATTCGACGGCCAGGACATTACCCGCCTGCCCGCCGACAAACGCGCCCACATCGGCATCGGTTATGTGCCGCAGGGCCGGGAAATATTCGGCCAGCTGACCGTGGAAGAAAATCTGCGCATCGGGCTGCAAGCCCGGAAAGACAAAAAGAAAGTTATCCCGGAACGCGTCTATGAATTGTTCCCGGTGCTGAAGGACATGCTGAAACGCCGCGGGGGTGATTTATCCGGCGGTCAGCAACAACAACTCGCCATCGGCCGTGCTTTGGTAATTGAGCCCCGCTTATTAATTCTTGATGAACCCTGCGAAGGCATACAGCCGAACATCGTGCAACAAATCGGCGATGTCATTTTAAAACTCAATCAGGAAGAAAATCTGACCGTTCTTCTGGTGGAACAAAAACTTCCCTTCGCCCGCCGCGTCGGCAAGGAATTCGTGATCATGAACAACGGCAGAAATGTTGCGAACGGCAGAATGGAAGAACTCAAAGACGGCCTTATCAAACAGCATTTGACCGTTTGAGTTCACTACTAATGAGTTGACATATTTAGGACTAAATGATACGGATAGACACGCGCAACAGACAAATCCTGCCTGATTATAACCAGCTTAAATCAAATCAAAAGAATATTTGCACCTGTCTAGTTCACTTGAGCCCGCGTTTACATAAGCAATTCAATTACTGCTAACAAGCGTTATGCATATAAACTATCGAAGTTATGGTGCCCAGTATGCTGACGCAGCCGCAGGCTCACCCAATACCTATTGATCCTGGCGCCTGAATGATCTTGTCACCGCAATGCGTTACCTGCCGTTCTTATTTCGAAATATCGATGACAAAAACCAGTCATATTAAAAGAAATCATATCAATCCCCTCCATAATATAATGTTAAATTCCATATGAATGCAGTAAAATACGCCAATCTTGTGAGACTGTTTTTATGACACCTTACACCAGTGCTTGCCCTGACTTTTTACAGCATCCTTGTATAAAACCGAAATGAGGAATGCGCAGGTTGCGCTAAAGCGCTGTTATAAACAGCTCAATAGATAATAGTAAGTGGTAGTTGAAAATAATAAAGATGTAGAGTAGTAATTTTGATTGTCACGCATTAGGCAATCGCACAGATGTGATAAAACCCACCCTGCCGCAAAACACCGTGGTCCGGATAATAAGCGGATTTGTCACACAATTCTTACTTTTCCGCAACGATGCGGAATACATCACCACAAGCACAACAATACACGAATCTAAAGAATCGTTAGATTCTTTCGCTGTGTTGGCTCGCTATCACCTTGTGATAAATCAGATTCACTCGCCGCATCCGCGTAACTTCCAGATTTATGCTGAAACGAGGCATGCGCGGGGAAGCATATATCCAACAAAAACCATTGGGCAAGAAATTATGAAAATCCAGATTATTCAGTTCGCTTTACCACTACTGCTTGCAGCCACGACATTGAATGTGATGGCTGCCGATTATAGCACCCAGTCATTGCTGGCGGCAAAATCCACAAATAGTTCAACTGGAAATACCAGCGCTTCTATTTATCCCGAAACGTCGGTTGACATGCAGCTGATCAAGATTTCCGAACATACCTATTATGTGCAGGGCATGGCCGGCATTGCCACGGACAATGAAGGATTCATTTCCAACGCCGGCGTGGTGATTACCGAAGAAGGCGTCGTGTTGTTTGACGCACTGGGCACGCCGTCGTTGGCCCGGTTGCTGGCGCAAAAGATTTGGGAAATTACTGACAAGCCGGTCATTAAGGTGATTGTCAGCCATTACCATGCCGACCATTTTTATGGCTTGCAGGTGTTTAAGGATATGGGCGCAGAGATTATCGCCCCGGAGGGCGTGGAAAAATACCTGCAATCCGATGTCGCGCTGAACAGATTGCACGAACGCAGGAACTCACTAAAGCCCTGGGTCAATGCTGCAACCCGTATCGTCAATCCCGACAAAACCATCACCGGCCAGTCCGAACTCATCCTTGGGGGCATTACTTTCAGGCTGAGCGCCTTGGGCCAAAACCATTCCCATGGTGATCTGGTGATGCAGGTGTCACCGGATAATGTTTTGTTTGTCGGCGATCTTGTCTTTGAACAAAGGATTCCCTTTGTTGTTACCGGTAATTCCAAGCGCTGGCTGGAGACGCTGACTGATATGAATCTCGATCATGTCAACGTTATTGTTCCCGGTCATGGAGCCGCTTCGTTCAGTCCGGTGGCCGCACTTAGCGCGACCAAGGATTATCTGGACTATATACGCACCACTATGCAAAAGGCTGTGGATGACATGATTCCATTCGATGAGGCCTATAAGGTCGATTGGAAAAAGTACCAGAATCTCCCGGCATTCGAACAGGCTAACCGCCGCAACGCCTATTCGGTGTATCTATCCCTGGAATCCGATTCCATGGACGGCAATTGATACATTATTGTGTATACCCGCAGTAAAAGGGAAAGCAGTATGTTGAAACATGCAGTGAACAAATGGTTAGTCCCGTGTGTGTTTGTGTTATCCGCACCGGTAGCATTTGCCGAAGCGCCAAATCCTGGCGAACTAATTTACCGTCAGACCTGCAGCGCCTGTCACGCAACCGGCGCACTGGATGCGCCAAAGTATGGCGACAGCGGTGACTGGACGCCCCGGATCAAACAGGGTAAGGACGTTCTGGTGCAACATGCACTGAATGGCTTTAACGCCATGCCGGCCAAAGGCGGCAATCCCGCTCTTAGCGAAGCGGATGTCTCCGCAGCGGTGAGTTATATGATCACCTCTGTAAAGAATGATGATCGTGTCGATCAGAAAGACGCACTGGAAACGCAAAAGCAATTCTTCCGCCGGGCGGAATTGGGAAAACCCTATGTGTACCCAATGAACGAGCAGGGATATTTCGTCCCCCCATCCATCGCCGAGTTACCGAATGACAAATACGGTGACGAAGTCCGTCTGGGTTTTAAAATTTTCACCGAAACGCAAAAGTATGCGGCGCGTTACGCCGGCCGCGGCATGGTTTGTTCTCACTGCCACCTGGATGCAGGCCGCAAACCACATGCGGTTCCACTCTGGGGCGCGGCCGGCATGTACCCGGGTTACCGTTTTTCCAGCGATAAGAATGACACTCTGGAAGACCGTATGGCCGATTGTTTTCGCAATAGCATGAACGGTATCGCGCCGGCGCCGGATTCACCGGAAATGCGCGCCCTGCTCGCTTATGCCAACTACGTCTCCAAGGGCGTACCCATCGGCGTACATATGCCGGGCCGCTCCTTTCCGGATGTGGATTACACCGGCTACGAAGCCAGTCCGCCGCGCGGCCGGGAAATTTTCATGAAAAAGTGCGCCACCTGCCACGGTGAAGATGGTCAGGGCGCCTGGCGGGAGGATGGCAGTTACCGTTACCCGCCACTGTGGGGTTTCAACTCTTACAACAAGGGCGCCAGTCTGTATAAACAGCGCAAACTGGCGCGATTCATTCGGGCCAACATGCCGTTGGGTCAGGATTTTTCCTTAACCGAACAGGAAGCCTGGGATTTGTCCTCGTTTATTAACATGCACGAACGGCCAAAAAATCCCGCCAAAGGTATTTTGCAGGAAGTATTTGGTGGCGGGCATTGAGCGCTGCATTAGGTTAAAACCGGAACCGGAGTGATTTAAGTTTTGAAAAGCATCATCAAACTGTTTGCGCCAAACCTGGCCTGGGCGCGGCAATATAACCTTGACACCGCTCGGCATGACGCCGTTGCGGGATTCGTATCGTCCCTGATCATGATTCCCCAGGCTGCCGCCCTTGCCTCGCTTGCCGGTATGCCGCCGCAATACGGAATTTATGCCAGTATCGTCCCGGTTATTGTTGCCGCGTTATGGGGCTCTTCCCGGCATGCCTTGTCCGGTCCCAATACGGCGGTTGCGATGATGATATCCGCGGCAATTTTTCCGTTTGCCAATCTGGGGACCGATTTATACATTGGCCATGTATTAACGTTGACGTTCATTGTCGGGCTGATTCAATTGGCCATGGCGGGCTTCAAATTCGGCAGCCTGTTGAAGTTCGTTTCTCCTGCGGTCATAACCGGCATCACCAATGCGGTTGGCGTGCTGATTATCGTATCTGCCGGCTGGGGGCTCCTGGGTGTGCACAACATGATGGAGTGGCATTTTCTTACCCGGTTGAATCAATTGGTTCACGATGTACCCCTGGCAAATCCCTATGCTGTGGGTGTAGGCCTGTTTACTCTGGTTATTGGTTTTTCTTCCAAACTTATTGCCCGCAGGTACTACCTGGTGATTGCCATGTTCGCCGGCATTGGTTTTTCGTGGTTGCTGAACTGGCTGCTGGGATCGGAAACCACCGGTATCGAGGTGCTGGGAAATCTGTCGATCAATTTTCTGCAGTTTTCAATTCCCAATACGGATATCGAAGCCGTTTATGTCCTGCAACATTTATTGCTTGCCGGTCTCGCGATCGCTATTGTCGGCGCACTGCAAGCCACGGTTATCGTCCGCGCCATCGCGGATCGTTCAGGGCAAGCGATTGATAAAAACAAGGAGCTCGCTGGACAGGGCATGTCAAACCTGGTGGGCAGTTTTTTCCTGAGTTTTGCCGGTTCAAGTTCCTTCAACCGCTCCATTGTCCACTATCAAGCCGGTGCAAAGACACCGGTTGCCGCAATTATTTCGGCATTGTTGCTGGTTGTATTTGTGTTCCTGGGGGAAGCCATCATCAGCACCATGCCCATCGCCGTCATGTCGGCAGTACTTATCATGGTGGGGTGGGGATTAATAGACTTCCGTGAATTTCACCGCATCTTTCATTTGCGCTCCGAAGCGATTATTTTTTATCTCACCATTATCGCGGCATTAATGTTTGGCCTGACGGATGCGGTGTTTCTGGGCATAGTTGCCTCGCTTTATGTGTATTTGAGAGGCGTCATCAACCCCAATGTGACTTCGATGGTTGAAGCTTATGGCACCCGGCATGTATTGCAACTGAGAGGGCATCTTTTCTTCGGTACGCTGACCCACCTGTCCAATCACGTCCGCAGACTCATGCAAAGCGAAAATAAAAAAGCAACGCTGGTTATAGACCTGCGGGAAGTAACCTATATCGATTGGGCCGCGGTCAGGCTGCTGCGCCGCATCGGGCAGGAATGGCGGAACAATGGCGGCAAATTTGTGTTGCGGGTTTTGGAGAACCAGCAGGATAAGACGTTGGGACTGATCGATCAAATAAGCAAGATCGGCGGGGAACGTCAGGTAGCCTGATATAGTCGTTTTTGTATTGAGTTGTTGGGAGTAAAAACATGCGCGGATTTGAATTAAATAAAATCATTGAATATTTGGCGAAAAACTTTACGCCGTTTAATCAACTGTCGAAACTGCGGATTCCAGAAATCGCCGATGCGTTGCGCGTTATTGAAATGTACAAAGGCGAAATATTCCAGTTAAGAAGTGATACCAACGGCGATTACCTGTTTTTGCTCAAAGGCCACCTGGATCTGCTCTTGCCGACTGGCGAAGTTTCCCTGTTAAGCGCCAGGAACGCGAAAAGCCGCCCCTTTGTCTTGCCTCCCACAACACGCCCGCCTTTATTGAAGGCGAACGATGACGTGATAGTCTGTCATGTCAACCGGGAAATGCTGGATAAACTGGTTTCCTGGGATGAAGTCACCCAGATGTATGAAGGCGATGGCAATGAAGATATCTATCTGCGGCTGGCCAACCTGAAAAACTGCCTGGTGCTGCGCAGCCTGCCATTGGAAAAAGCCGAAATGGCTTTTAAACGCATGCGGGAAATCAAGGCCAGCAAGGGTGATGAAATCGTGCGTGCCGGCGAACAGGGCCAGACTTTCTACATCATCACTTCCGGAAAAGCCGAAGTATGGCGGCGCGGCCTTTACGATGACGAACTGCAGTATGTGGAGACTTTGGCCGAAGGATGTTCCTTCGGCAATGGTGCGTTGATTACCGGCCAATGCAGCGACCGTACGGTACGCATGGCGGAAGACGGCATTTTATTAGCATTGGATAAACCCGATTTTGACGAGATCATCGGCAAACAGCTCATCAAACGCATCAATTCCGGTATCGCTAAATCCATGCTGGACAATGGCTACCGGCTATTGGATGTACGCTATGAAGAAGAATATGAAGAAAGTTACATTCCCGGCGCCACGCTGATCCCCCTGCATGATCTGGCAAAACGTATCGGGGAACTGGATAATAACGCCAAATATATTGTTTACTGCCATTCCGGAAACCGCAGCGCCGTCGCCGCCATGCGATTAGCGCAACACAACATCGAAGCGTGGTCGATGGATGGTGGTATACGTGACTGGCCTTACGCTATAGAAGGCCCTTGCGCGGAGAAACATGACCGCCGCAACGGCCCGAGGTGCCGGCGCAAAACAGATCTGTCTGGTGATCCCATAAGCGCCAGTGCATGATTCATTTTGATGAAGTGGCCTGTAAACGCGATCCATTGAACCTAGGTTGGTTGCACATCCATGCATATTTACCGGAAAATCCTGTTTGTAAGAAATGAGCATTGGCTCTTCAAGCAGCATCATGGGTAAATAAAAGTACTAAGGCTTTTGCTGCTGCATATCCTCTATAGTTGCTACAAATGCTTCCTATCCATTCTATGGCATATAGGTAATTGTGCTTTCCCGATCGAGTTTCCGATAACTAATCTCTTCGGTAAGGTGTTGGGTCTGGATGGTTTCGCTCTGCGCCAGATCAGCGATGGTGCGCGCGACTTTCAATATGCGGTGGCAGGCGCGTGATGATAAGCCAAATCGGTCAATGGCATGATCAAGCAAGGCCATATCGTTGGGTGACAATCCGCAAACCCGTTCCGGTTCGCGATTAGCCAACTAAGCGTTGCATTCTGTTCGGTCAGGGGGGCAGTATGCCGGGCATGCTGCTGGCCTTTTACATCAGCCGGGTGCAGTTTTACGCGCACAAACAAAGAGTGCGCGCAAAGCTCGTGTGGCTACTACAACTATCCCTATTCTGCCATGTGTTTATCAATCCAACTACAATCTACTGATGAATTCGAGGACATTCAAAGGATTTAAGGGGCAGCTCCTTTAATTTACCCGCAATGCCTGAAGGACAAATAATATTATTATTCCTTATCTTTGAGTTCAGTGTGCCAGCCGCGATCCAAACCAAACTCAAAGGTGTGGATGAAAAAGCCTTCCGGGAATGCTTGTTTTAACCGCCGTTCAAATTCTTTATAAATTTCCACTTTTTGTTGTTGCACATCATAGTCCCTGGCCGTCGGATCTATACCAGGCACTTCGATATCCATTTTAAACTCAATCTCAGGCGCCATTTGGATGCGAATTTTTGCCATGTCTTCCTCCTGATTATTTTATAAGTTTAGTATTCGTTTCGGCGTGTATGCAACTTGCGATCTTGCAATCTAAAGCAAGGGTATCATCAATAATGCGACGATGTTGATTATTTTGATCAGCGGATTGATGGCGGGTCCGGCAGTGTCTTTGTAAGGGTCACCCACTGTATCGCCGGTTACGGAAGCCTTGTGCGCTTCGGAACCTTTCCCTCCATAGTTATTGTCTTCAATATACTTTTTGGCGTTGTCCCAGGCGCCGCCACCCGTGGTCATGGAAATTGCCACAAATAATCCTGTCACAATCGCGCCTAATAACACGCCACCGAGTGCCTGTGGCCCGAGTAATATGCCCACCAACACTGGAACAAACACTGGCAACAGTGATGGAATAATCATTTCCGAAATGGCCGCGCGAGTCAGTATATCAACAGCGCGCGAATAATCCGGTTGTGCCGTGCGTTCCATAATCCCTGGAATTTCTTTGAATTGACGCCGGACTTCACGCACCACTGAACCGGCTGCCCGGCCCACAGCCTCCATTGCCATCGCACCGAACAAATAAGGGATCAGTCCACCAATAAATAGTCCGATAATCACCAAATGATTGGAAAGATCGAAGCTGGTCACTTTGCCTGTGTGTACACTTAATTCGTGAGTAAAGTCGGCGAATAACACCAGCGCCGCCAGACCGGCCGAGCCGATGGCATAGCCCTTGGTAACAGCTTTGGTGGTGTTTCCTACCGCGTCTAACGAATCGGTTACTTTGCGAATATCATCCGGCAATTCCGCCATTTCCGCGATGCCACCGGCGTTATCGGTAATCGGACCATAGGCATCAGTTGCCACCACGATACCCGTCATGGACAACATGGCTGTTGCCGCAATGGCAATGCCGTATATTCCCGCAAGATCATACGCGCCCCATATACCCAAGCAAATAATTAACAGCGGGCCTGCCGTGGATTTCATTGATAACGCCAACCCTGCAATCATATTGGTCGCATGGCCAGTGACGGATGCGGCCGCAACACCACGCACCGGTGAATAACTTGTAGAGGTGTAAAAGTCAGTGATAACCACGATTGCCGCGGTTACCATCAGGCCAACTAACGCGGCGCCATATAGATCAAAAACGGCTATATCAGGAATGTCACCCATCATCCATTGCGTGACGGGATAAAATGCTATGGCGGCCAAAGCACCCGCCACAATCAGGCCACGATACAAGGCCTTCATTACTTTGCCATCGGCGCCAAGGCCAGCAAAAAAAGTACCCACGATGGATGCAATAATGGAAACTCCGCCCAGCAACAACGGATAAACTGTTGCACGTTCTGCGTGCTCTGGCATAAGCAAAGCGCCCAGCATAATGCTGGCGATAATAGTCACGGCGTAGGTTTCAAATAAATCCGCGGCCATGCCGGCACAGTCACCGACATTGTCGCCCACATTATCCGCAATCACACCCGGATTACGGGGGTCATCTTCCGGTATACCTGCTTCAACTTTACCAACCAGATCCGCCCCTACATCAGCGCCCTTGGTAAATATTCCACCACCAAGACGCGCAAAGATGGAAATGAGTGATCCGCCGAAAGCCAAACCGACCAATGGCGCGAGATTCACTGCGTTACTATTTGTGGCTGTCGCCGCCAGCACCGCGTAATATCCGCCTACACCGAGTAATCCTAAACCGACAACCAACATGCCGGTAACTGCACCACCACGAAATGCAATTTCGTGAGCCTGTTTTAAACCAATTTTTGCCGCTTCCGTTGTACGCACGTTCGCCCGCACGGAAACATGCATACCAACAAATCCGGCAATACCGGAGAGTATCGCGCCCAACGCAAAACCGATCGCAGTCTGAAAACCCAAAACTACGAACAACACCATGAACAATATAAACCCGACTATCGCAATGGTGGTGTACTGGCGCCTTAAATAAGCGATCGCGCCAACCTGGATGGCGTTGGCGATACCACGCATCGCTTCGTCACCGTCTGGTTTGCCATTGACCCAATAAGAGAAAATGCCGCTGTAAACCAACGCAATCACAGCACACGAAAGCACGATAATAAGTTCAAAGTACATATCAATCCCTCGCTTTATTATTCGTTGTAAAAATATTTACCTTGTAATTTTTATTTACGCGCTCAATTATGCCGCCTGAGTGATTGCTTGCAAAACAGCTTAACATCGTGGTTCTTGCTCCAACGCAAGTTTGTATGGAATATTTTTTCAGAAAGGATCAGTGTTTGGAAACATATAAGATTCGGATGACTACATAAAGCGTTTTTGGGCGGGCGTCTAAATTTTTAATTAACAGACTTGCATCAGCGCCTGTAACTCTTCCCCTCGCCGTACTTATATTATGGTTTCTTAAGTCTTGCCTGTTTATAGATTTGCTTTGTCACGGATTATGGGTTGCTTTTACCGGCTGGTTTGTCACGCGCTTCCACCCCAACAAATAAGAATCCAGTAACCAAAATTTATTATCATGCTCAACATAGGGAATACTGCGGGCGTATCCGTTGGCCCATTTTGTGTTATTGTAATTTTGCTCGATAACATGAACGGCATGCGATTTAGGGTCGATATTGGAAATGACAGCAACATGTCCGGTCTTCAAGTACTCTTTGGCATATATTAATAAATCACCGGTCTCGGGTCGTATTTCGCTGCCGTTTGGAAAGGTCGACATTTTGAGTTCAGTTTTGTCTTTTATTCGGGTAACGTAATCCAGCGCCCAAATATCCGCGGCAATATCGACATCGCCGTAGACAACCCCCTTGTTGACGAGCAACCAGCGTCTGGCATATTCCACACACTGCCATTGTATTCCAGTGTAGGTACCTTCTTCCTTGTTTGGGGAAAATACCACGCAAGCGGCATTGCAATTGGAATAAGCAGGCACATTGCCTGATCCCACACCCAATATCTCACCGTAAGGCGCTTTGCATTGGGTGGTGCATTCGGCAGGTAAGGATCGCTCTTTACTGAAAGCGGGTGGCTGGCATAAGGAAATACCAATGTAAATGGTCATTACGAAGAAGATATTTTTCAAGCGGTGCATTCTCGTCGTCCTTGCTAATGTCCAAAGCAGTCCTCGAAAATGTATTATAGTACGGAGAGGCGGCGACTATTAAGTGCAGATTAGGGAGTTACTCATTTCAGGGGTATCTGTTAATTTGTGGCCAGCAGCATCGTCCAGGGAATCAAATTGTACTTTTACACCGGCCATTAACAGACCAGCTCTTTCCATGCAGCCTGGATGAAACCAAAAAGCTTTCGAATAAACGCCTAAAACGCGGCATCAGCATAAATAGACAGGACAATGACGACGAGTCAACAAACAATACATTTAATTCTAATATTTTATAACATATTGGTTGCGGCGATTTCCCGATCCAGTTTCCGGTAACTAATCGCCTCGGTGAGGTGTTGGGTCTGGATGGTTTCGCTCTGCGCCAGATCAGCGATGGTGCGCGCGACTTTCAATATGCGGTGGTAGGCGCGTGATGATAAGCCAAATCGGTCAATGGCATGATCAAGCAAGGCCATATCGTTGGATGACAATCTGCAAACCCGTTCCAGTTCGCGATTAGCCAGCTGAGCGTTGCATTTCCTGCTGCGCTGAAGTTGTTGCGCTCTGGCCTGAGTCACTCGTTCCCGGACGGTTTTACTGCTGACGTCCGGCTCGCTGCTTGCCTGCTGCATAACCTGCCGCGGCAGATGCGGCACTTCAATATGCATGTCAATCCGGTCCAGCAGAGGCCCGGATATTTTATTGCGATAGCGTTGAATCTGTTCGGCGGTGCAATGGCAGCGGCCATTGGCGTGTCCATGATACCCGCACGGGCAGGGGTTCATGGCGGCGATTAATTGAAAGCGTGCGGGAAACTCGGCTTGTCTTGCCGCGCGCGATATAGTGATACGCCCTGACTCCAGCGGTTCACGCAAAACTTCCAGCACCTTGCGGTCAAACTCCGGCAGTTCATCCAGAAACAGCACGCCATGATGCGCCAGCGATATTTCACCGGGCCGGGGATTACTGCCTCCTCCCACCAACGCCACGCCGGATGCGGTGTGATGCGGATTTCTGAAACTGCGTTTGCGCCATTGGGTGAAGGAAAATCCCTGGTCACTGATGGAGGCTATTGCCGCGGAATCCAGCGCTTCCTGTTCGGTCATGGGGGGCAGTATGCCGGGCAGGCGGCTGGCCAGCATGGTTTTGCCGGTGCCCGGCGGACCGATCATCAGCAGGCTGTGACCGCCCGCCGCCGCGATTTCCAGGGCGCGCTTGGCATGCTGCTGGCCTTTTACATCAGCCAGGTCCAGTTCATCGGCCGGTTGCCGCTCGCCGTTTTGAACAACATGAAATTCCAGCAACCGCTGTTTATTGATGTGCGCACAGACATCCAGCAAATGCGCCGCACCATAGACGTTGACGCTATTCACCAGACCCGCTTCATCGACATTGTTAGTAGCGACAAACATGGAACGCATTGCGTCACGCGCCTGCATGGCCGCTGGCAGCACACCCTTCACCGGCCGTATTTCGCCGCTTAACGCCAATTCACCCATAAACTCAAATTGAGTCAACTGGTCAGTTTGAATTTGCCCGCTTGCCGCCAGAATGCCGATCGCTATAGGAAGATCAAACCGCCCGCCTTCCTTGGGCAAATCAGCTGGCGCGAGATTAACCGTGATTCGTCTGGCGGGAAACTCAAAACGGGATGTGAGAATGGCGCCACGCACGCGGTCTTTACTTTCCTTGACCACAGTTTCCGGCAGACCAACGATGGATAAGCTGGGAAGGCCGTTCGACAGGTGCACTTCGACCGTGACTAACGGTGCATCGACGCCTGTTTGCGCCCGGCTGTAAACAATGGCTAATGACATTGGAACGGAAACTGGAGAAGCAAGGTTTATTGTTATTTTGTTTAGGCCACTGGCGAAGGTAACATCAACCGGTTACCAGGGCAATGCGCTATTGTTGTGAATATTTACTTTCCAGTTCAGCAACCTGCTTCTCCAGCTTTTCCAGTTTTTCGCGGGTGCGCGCCAATACAGCGCTTTGCACATCAAATTCTTCGCGGGTGACCAAATCCATTTTGGCAAAGGTGCTTTGCAGCATGGCGCGGACGTTTTTCTCCACGTCTTTTTGCATTTCCACGACACCTTTCGGCAACAGCCCGACCAGGCGGTCAGTCAGTTCGTCAAGTTGTTTGGGATCAAACATCAGTGTTCCTCCGCTTGGTATCTAGTGTGTGAGCCAACTGGCCAAAATTCGATTTGCGCTGCGCAGTATAACGTACATCGGTATAGTACAACCAATCGCCGGGTTGCAAAAACAGACCCACCTTATCCGTTTCACTGACCGGGCGCCCGGACAGATTAATTCGTATAAGCGCCGCACATACGAACCTTCTGCGCCGCACCAATTAAGTGCGGTCTATTGAAGCATATTCCAGTTTGGTGCGTTTTCACAATCGTTAAAACTCCAAAAAATCAGCCTATCTTGTTAATTTTATATATTTTTATTCACGTGGCACAACCCATGCTATTGGACATTTGATAGCAACAAAATAGCAATCTTTGGAGGGGTATCCGGTGCCACAGTTGTGCATCAGCTTGGCGCACCAGACATCGCCGGTTTATTTGCAATCAATGCCAGTGAATACCCCTGAGGTAATTAGTGGCCTGCCCGAGCAAGGCAGCCCTGATTAAAGGAGACTAAAAATGAAGTTAGTAACCGCAATTATCAAACCTTTTAAATTAGATGACGTCCGGGAGGCGCTATCCGAAATTGGGGTGCAAGGTGTGACGGTGACGGAAGTAAAAGGATTTGGACGCCAGAAAGGACACACCGAACTCTATCGTGGCGCGGAATATGTCGTGGACTTTTTACCAAAAGTAAAAATTGAAGCAGCGATCGATGACAGCCTGCTGGACCAGACGATCGAGGCGATCAGCAAGGCAGCCAACACCGGCAAAATCGGCGATGGAAAAATTTTCGTTGGTGAACTGCAACAAGTGATCCGCATCCGCACGGGTGAATCTGGCCCAGACGCGCTGTAGTGGATTTGAAGTATTAACTTATCGAAGAGTGTTTGGAGGAGAGAAACGTGGAAGCAATTAAAGAACTAGCCTATGCAATGGATACCTTCTACTTCCTGGTATCCGGCGCATTAGTGATGTGGATGGCGGCGGGATTTGCAATGCTCGAAGCAGGCCTGGTCCGCGCAAAAAATACCACCGAAATTCTGACCAAGAATATTTCGCTGTTTGCGATCGCCTGTATCATGTACATGCTGATGGGTTACGCCATCATGTACCCGGGTGATAGCGCGGTAAATTCCTGGTGGCCCGGTTTTGGCGGCTTGCTGGGTAAAACAGACAATGAAGCAGCCGCGGTTATCGCGGGAGGTGAAGGCGCCCCTTACTACTCAACACTGGCGGACTTTTTCTTCCAGGTGGTATTCGTTGCCACGGCAATGTCGATCGTCTCCGGCGCCGTTGCGGAACGCATGAAACTGTGGACCTTCCTCGCATTTGCGGTGGTCATGACCGGATTCATTTACCCCATACAAGGTTACTGGAAATGGGGCGGTGGTTTTCTGGATGCCCTGGGATTCAATGACTTTGCCGGTTCCGGTATAGTCCATCTGTGTGGCGCAACGGCGGCATTGGCAGGGGTATTACTGCTGGGTCCCCGCAAAGGCAAATATGGCAAAAACGGCGAGATTCACCCCATTCCCGGCGCCAATCTGCCAATCGCAACTCTGGGTACCTTTATCCTGTGGCTGGGCTGGTTCGGATTCAACGGCGGTTCAGAATTGAAAATCTCTGACGTCGGCGAAGCCAACGCTGTTGCGGCGGTGTTTGTTAACACGAATATGGCCGCAGCAGGCGGTGTTATCGCGGCCCTGATTACCGCCAGGCTGGTGTTCGGTAAAGCGGACCTGACCATGGCGTTAAACGGCGCTCTTGCCGGCCTCGTCGCCATCACGGCAGAACCCCTGGCGGGCAGCCCATTAGCCTCAACCATCGTAGGCGCTGTAGGCGGTGTGCTGGTGGTCTTCTCCAT
>JAKEGK010000167.1 GCA_022627515.1 Gammaproteobacteria bacterium | reverse complement strand
GGTATTCATGACCTATGGTATTCATGACCTATGGTATTCATGACCTATGGTATTCATGACCTATGGTATTCGTGACGCGGATGCCATGCGAATGGAACAGCAAGGCGGGATAAAATGACTGAGGTAAATCCGAGCCGGTTGCGCAATATTGGCATTGTGGCCCATGTGGACGCCGGTAAAACGACCGTTACCGAGCGCATCCTGTATTACACCGGTGAAATACATAAAGAAGGTGAAGTGCACGATGGCACCGCGCACACCGATTTCGCGCCGGAAGAGCGGGCGCACGGCATTACCATCTTCAGCGCCGCGACATCGGTGTTCTGGAGAGACCATAAGCTCAACATAATTGATACACCCGGCCATATTGATTTCAATATCGAAGTGAATCGCTCGTTGCGCGTGCTGGATGGCGCAGTAGTCGTGTTCGACGGCGTCGCCGGTGTGGAACCGCAGTCGGAAACCAACTGGCGGCTCGCTGATAAGTATGGTGTTCCGCGCTTGTGCTTTGTCAATAAGATGGATCGTGTGGGCGCAAACTATTTTAATGTCGTCAACATGATCGAAAAGCGGCTTGGCGTCAAAGCGGCGGTTCTACAACTTCCCATAGGTGAAGAACACGATTTTTGCGGCATTGTTGACCTGATAAGCATGAAAGCTGTTGTGTGGCGCGGTGACGCGATTAATACGCCGTTTGAAGTGCAGGACATTCCTGGTGGCTTGCAGGAACAAGCCAATGCTTACCGGCAAAAACTGCTCGAGTTGGTTGTCGACGAAGACGACGCAAGCATGACGAAATATCTCGACGGCGAAAACCTGGATGAACAATCCATCCGCGACTGTATCCGCAAGGGTACGCTCAACGGAGATTTTGTCCCGGTGTTGTGTGGTTCCGCTTTTAAAAACAAGGGTATCCAACCTTTGCTGGATGCAATCGTGAATTATCTGCCGGCGCCGGCCGATGTACCGCCGATTGAAGCAGCGCTCGCGGACAGTGACGAGAAGGTGCTGGTGCATTCGGATGAGAATGAGCCTTTCGCCGCGCTGGCGTTCAAAATCACCAACGACAAACACGGATCACTGACGTATGTGCGTGTTTATAGCGGCAGGCTCGCCAACGGGCAAACCGTATTGAACACGGGTTCCGGAAACAAGGAGCGTATTGGCCGCATGTACGAAATGCACGCTGACAAACGCATGGATGTGAACGCGCTGAAAGCCGGCGATATCGCCGCGCTGATTGGCCTCAAGCACACCGATACCGGCGATACCTTGTGCGACGCTAAGCGTCCGGTGATACTCGAAACTATCGTGGCGCCGGAACCGGTGATCGACATGGCAATCGAGGCGAAAAGCAAGCAGGAACAGGATACCCTGGTCAAGGTACTGCAATCCTATGTGCAGGAAGATCCCAGCATGCGGCTCAAGCAGGACCCGGAATCAGGACAGCTGATCGTGTCGGGAATGGGCGAGCTGCACCTCGCTATGCGCATCGAACGCATGAAAACAGAGTACAATCTTGAAGCCCGCGTGGGTAATCCGCAGGTGGCGTATCGCGAAACGCTCACCAAAAAAGTGTCTGTGGACTACCTGCATAAAAAGCAAACCGGCGGTTCGGGTCAATACGCGATGGTGAAATTGCAGATAGAACCGCTGCCCAGGGGCGGAGGTTTTATCTTCGAAAATAAAATTACCGGCGGTGCGATTCCCAATGAATATATTCCTGGCGTGCAAGCTGGTGTGCGTCAGGCGGTCGAATCCGGCGCATTGGCGGGTTATCCGTTGGTAGACATCAAAGTAGTTCTGATCGATGGCGGATATCATGTCCAGGACTCATCAAGCAAGGCTTTCGAAATCGCCGCCATCGCCTGTTTCAGAAAAGGCGCGGCGCTGGCCGGGCCAAAATTACTGGAGCCCATTATGGCGGTGGAAGTGACGACGCCACAGGATCATATTGGTGATTGCATCGGGGACATCAACCGGCGAAGGGGGGAGATACGTAGTCAGGAACTGCGTGGATCCACTGTTATATTACAGGCTGATGTGCCATTGGGAGAGATGTTTGGTTACATTGGTGATTTGCGCGCGATGACTTCCGGGCGCGCAAACTTCTCCATGCATTTTGATCACTATAACATAGTTCCGGAAAATATCGCCGCGGATATTATAAAGCGCTGATACATCCCGGCGGGGAACGGAATCCTTATAGAAAAAGGTGTCACCGCTCTCTTTAAATATTGCGTCAATCTTTGTATATTCTTGACAGACGGTCAAAGTATTTATCATTTGCCCAAAGGGATACTAAGCTCATGCAAAATTCGGAAATCAACGCGGAAATCGATCTGCGCCTGGATGAATTAAGAAAGGCGATAGTGTTGGCGGAGATGCAGCCTGATGTGACGACGTATAGTTTTGCCGGAGAGAAATACGAAGCGCTGATGGATCTTGCCGATATCCTGGATGATGATGACTCTGAAGCGCTGGTCGAAGTTATCGATGATTTGTTACCTACGGAATGGGTGTTCTGGATGGACGCGGTGGAAAAAGCCGAGTTGTACGGTGACCTTGCCGATTCCGAAGCAATGACCTGTCATTAAGTTGAAATTCATACGTAATTAATAAAGCGAAAATTGCAAAATAACAATTACCACTTGCCGGTTACTTATGTGATTTCCTAAACGCCCACATCCATGTAGGCATTCGCCGGCGAGCTGAGAGGAAAAAATATACCGGCGCCGGTATAGTACACTATTGGTATCCTTACCGGAATCCGTTGAGTGAGTTTTAATAGCGTGTTTAACAGATTGAGCGAGTGACTATGTTTTGTTGTCAATTCGCGTATCCATGCCGGGTTTTGAAATTCGCGGGTAGTTTGGATTTCAAGATAAGTTTTCAAGAATAAAAAAGAGTATTTGTGATTGACGAGTCAGTTGGAAACGTCACAAACAGTCTGAAGTAAAGGAGAATAAAAAGGTAAAAAAGCCGGCCAAAACACCCCCTGAGCGCCTGTCTCAAAGCATCCTGTTAAAAAATGCATATTGCCTATTGTTCGTCTTCCGCTTTATCTTCAGAATTTCTCCACAATTCGAAGCATTCCAAGCCGCAGAAATAAAAGACGTAATCACTGGCTTCCTCATTTTTGGCTTCGGAAACAGGGATTTCTTTCAGGCAAATCTCGCATTCGACTAATTCCCAGCTGTTTGTTAATCTTTTGCGATTCATGACAATTCCCCGCTGTTGCATGTATATGCAGATCAATGCAGTAGTTAAATAATAATAAGTTTTATAATAAGTTTAGCTGAATTGCCGGCCATGTATCCGGCAAAAAAGGATTGTTTGTCCCGTTTTAATTCAAAAACAAAAATACAATTTATTATGAACAAAGGGTTATAAATTTGATTAATCAATCAGTCGCCGGCGAAGGCAAAATATTCAAGAGTCTCCGGTCAAATCGCCGAAATAATTTTGCCTGCATGGATGAGCGGCGCGAGTGCATCGCCATAGAGGGGAGATGGTGCCGGCCTCATTGCCACACAAAGACAAAACGCGGGAAACCGGCGGATGAGCGAAGCGTTTATTCCACCGGTGGCATGATTCTGCTGTAGCTCATAAGCGATTTATAGTTGGGACAGAAGTGCATATCGCTAACAAATTTGCCATCACGCAGGCATTGATCGCAGATGTCGGTATTCGGGCAATTTTTGCAACGTATGATATGCCTTTTCACCTGATATTCAGGCACTCTGTCTACAAAATCTTTGACCTGGATGCCGATAAAATGCAGCATTTTGGACAGGCGGAATTGATATATCGCATGACGAAGGCATTCTTTATGATATTGGCGTTTGAATTTGCTATTAATGACCGGAACGCGATTCAACGCCAAAAAAATTGATTCTGAAAAAGCAAGCAGTAATATCACAAACACCAGCGCCAGAAAAAAAAGAAACAACATCGTTATATCCATGACTTACACCTTTTCAAATGATCATATTTTGAATCTAATACGCCCTTTTAAAAAAGCCTTGATCCAGATCACTATTCTGTGCGGATAATATGGATAATAAAATAGGATTAATATATGTATATTCTACGGTCAAGTTCATCGAATATTCCGGCAAGTAATTGAATAAAGGAGTATATTCACATTTTACGATGTTTACTTCGGCCGGCGGACAACAACTGAAATAAACGCTAGTGAAATACTGGCTGTGGTTTCCCGTTGGAAAAAACCGCAACCGTATATATAGACAACAGGCAAAATTGAAGGATGGGAAGAAATCGGGAGTTTTTCGTCAACCGTTGATAAGATCAACACCGTATTTCTAACACTCAAACATTCAAGACAAAATGGTGCTCAGATGAATAAAAATAAATTTCTATTACCGCTGTGCTTAAGTGTGGCGTTTACATATCCATCATTTAGCCAGGCGCAGGACAGTTATCAATACGTCGCTGGCGCCGGGTATGCCAACACTGACTACGATTTCGATTTTGAAATCACCACGTTGCTTGGCGTCTTCCAGATGTATACGGCGCCGGTCAGTTACACGGAGGGTCCTCGCGCGGAAGCCGCGTTTCTGAACCGTCAGCCGACCCTCCTCCTGTCGTACGGCACCGTGGATTTTGAGATTGCCACAGAGAGCATTGATGGAACGGATCTCATCGCAGGTTTTGAGTATGCCAATCAAAATACACCGTTCACCTTTGGCGTTTTATATAACCAGGCGGAGGCCGATGAAACCATTTTGGGTACTGAGGTTGAAGTTACGCAGGACGTGTTAGGTTTTCAGATGGGTTACTACCTGACAGGCCGGTCGCGCATTTCCGTTGAATATAGCCAGGAAGAGAACGAAATCCTCGTCGGCGGAAGTTCTTTTGTACAACTTGAGCAGGACACTTACGGAGTCAGCTATAAAAACGTCAACTACCTCGAAAACAACCGCTTCTTGAATATTAACGTGGGAGCGGCGTATATCGACAATGATATTGACGAACAAAACACCGAATTCGTGGTTGCCGCGGATTACTATTTTGACAGGGCGATCCGGGTCGGCGCTGGCATCGGAATAAATTCCGGTGACAATATTTTCGAAGAAGGGACAACAATTTCGGTTAATATAAACGCATTCCTTTCACCTTTGGCTTCCATAGGATTTAACTTCGAGCAGTTTTCGGCTGATGAACCGGACAACGATGAGCAGACAATCGGAATGAATTTCGCGATACGTTTTTAATAAACCAGCTGAAATGAAATTTTTATGAGCATCGATGAATTTGAAAACCTTAAAGAACAGCTTCGAAAATTTGCCGAGGATCGCGATTGGGACCAATTTCACAGTCCGAAGAATCTTTCCATGGCGCTGATTGCGGAAGCCGCCGAACTGATTGAACACTTCCAGTGGTTGTCAGAAAAAGAAAGCACCCTTATTCAGGGTGACAAGCTCGAAGCCGTGCGCATGGAACTCGCGGATATCCAGATCTACCTGATTCGCATTTCCGACAAACTCAATGTGGACCTATTAGCCTCCGTGAAGAAAAAAATCGCAATCAACGAACAAAAATATCCGGTTGATAAAGTCAAAGGACAGCACAAGAAATATAACGAATACGACTGATGCCGCGGCCCACGCTGCAAATATTGTGACATGCCGACGTGACCGCTATCTGTCATCCTGCCGTTACTCGTATTTACGGAACCAGTCGGAATCCAGGCGGCGATTGATTTGATAGCCGGTTTCAAAAATAAGAAGCGCAAACAAATAACCATACCCAATCCCTGTAACAGAGGATTCATCGGAGCGCGTTAAAGGCGACGCCTGCGCGGATATCGTTGAGCAGGTTAAAGCGGCAACGCATTTCAAATTGTTACGCAATGCATGAGTAGTCAGCTTTAACCAATAAGTTACTTTAACTTTCCATTCAACTCATGTAACAACACCGGCCGGTAAAACCGGTGCTGTATTATGCCGGGATATGCTTTTCGGCTAAATTACCAACCAATCAGTATTTACCTTACATACGCAACACTGAGGATTACTGTAGACCGTGGGTGTTCCTTCCAATACCGTGCTAACCTGACCCACATCAAGGCCTCTCCAGGGGATTTGCCTGATTATTATATTATTGCAAAGCACTTTAACCACTGACACTAACTTAATAATAACTATGGATAATCCCACGCCTCATACACCACCCGAATCCGCAAACGTGGTGTTCCATGCTCACGGTATCACCAAAATCTACCAAATGGGTGAAGTGCAGGTGTACGCGCTGCGCGGCGTTGATCTTGACTTATATAGCGGTGAGCTGGTGGTGCTGCTGGGGCCATCGGGCAGTGGCAAATCCACCTTGCTGAATATATTGGGTGGTCTGGATACTGTTACCGAAGGTCATGTGTTTTATCTCGACCGAGATCTGACCCAGGCCAGTGAACAGGAACTCACGGAATACCGCCGCTACCATGTCGGTTTCGTATTCCAGTTTTATAACCTCATTCCCAGCCTGACTGCTCAGGAAAATGTTGCCGTGGTGACCGAGATTTCCGAAAAACCCATGCAGCCGGAAGAAGCCTTAAAACTGGTGGGGCTGGGTGATCGCATTAATCATTTCCCGGCGCAGCTTTCCGGTGGCGAACAACAACGCGTCGCCATTGCGCGTGCGATTGCGAAAAATCCCAGCGTGTTGCTATGCGATGAACCCACCGGGGCACTGGATTCCAAAACCGGTGTGGTGGTGCTGGAGGCGCTGGAACGCGTTAACCGGGAACTGGGCACTACCACTGTGTTGATAACTCATAACGCCGGGATTGCGTCAATGGCTGATCGTGTGATTCATCTGGCGGATGGCCGCATCAGCGAAGTGCAGGTAAACAGGCGCAAGGTCGCGCCGCGGGAGATCAGCTGGTAAGAGCTACTAATAATGAAAGCGCTTAACATAAAGCTCTGGCGGCAATTATGGAACATGCGATTACAGGCGATTGCAATCGGGCTGGTAATTGTCAGCGGCGTCAGTATTTTTGTCATGTCGCTCAGCACACTCGACTCGTTGTTGACGACGCGCGAAACATATTACCGGCAACATCATTTCGCCCATGTATTCACGTCGCTCAAACGCGCGCCCGCCGGCGTGGCGCGGCGGATTCAGGAAATTCCCGGCGTTGAAAAAGTGCAGACGCGGGTGGTTGCCGCCATCACCATCGATGTGGAAGGTTTCCCGGAGCCGGTTAGTGGCCACCTGTTATCGCTGCCCGCGCGAAGCGTCGGACTTTTAAACCAGATCTATTTGCGCACCGGCCGGTTACTGGAACCCGACCGGGATGATGAAGTATTAGTGAGCGAAACGTTTGCCAATGCTCACGGTTTAAAACCGGGTGGCAAGTTGCGCGCGACCATCAACGGGCGGCGCAAAACACTGAGTATCGTGGGCATCGCGCTGTCGCCGGAATATATCTATGAAATTGCCCCAGGCGCGTTGTTTCCCGATCACAAACGCTACGGGGTATTATGGATGGCGCATACACCGCTGGCGGCTGCTTATGATATGGAAGGCGCTTTCAATGACGCCGCGATTACCATTGGCAAAGACACCGATGTAAAAGATGTTATCGAGCGTCTTGATGAGTTGTTAAAACCCTATGGCGGCCTGGGCGCTTATGAGCGCAAGGATCAATTTTCCAACCGTTTCCTGTCTGAGGAGCTTAAACAGCAACAGACCATTGCAACAGTGTTTCCGGTCATCTTCTTTGGCGTCGCCGCGTTTCTGCTGAACGTGGTCATTAGCCGTTTGATCGGACTGGAACGCGAGCAAATCGCCATATTAAAAGCCTTTGGCTATAGTGATCTTCAAGTCGCGTTGCATTACCTGCAACTGGTATTGATGATTGTCATATTTGGCGTTATTGGCGGTGTGCTGCTGGGAATGTGGATGGGGAGCAGTTTGAGTGATCTATATATGATGTTTTATCGCTTTCCTTTCCTGATCTACATAGTGGAACCTTATGTCATCATTGCAGCGGCGGCAATCAGTGCCGGTGTGGCGGTGGTTGGCGCCATGCACGCATTGCGCGCTGCCGCCAAAATGCCGCCGGCACAGGCCATGCTGCCCGAACCGCCTGCTATCTATCATGCAACGCTGGTGGAGCGTCTGGGATTACAGCGCTGGTTTTCGCAACCGACGCGCATGATATTGCGTCACATCGAACGCCACTCGTTGAAATCGTTGATTACAGTCATCGGTATTGCGATGGCATGCGGTATTATGATGGTGGGGAGTTTTCAGGAAGGCGCGATCGATTATATGGTGGACGTGCAATATGGTATGAGTCAGCGCGAAGATCTGTCCATTACATTTGTTGAACCGGCGTCCGAGCGCGCAATGTATTCACTGGCGAGTATTCCCGGTGTCTGGCGCGTGGAAAGTTATCGCGCGGCGCCGGCGCGCTTGCTCTTTGAACATCGTGACTACCGCACCGCTGTACAGGGCGTGAATCCCAATGGTGATTTGCAACGCCTGCTGGATACCGGTTTGCAAGTTATCGATTTGCCGGAGGATGGCGTGATTCTCACCGACTATCTTGCCGAACTGCTCAACATCAAGGCCGGTGACATGCTGACGGTGGAAGTGCTGGAAGGTAATCGGCCAGTTGTGCAGGTGCCAGTGGTGGGACTTGTCAAACAATATCTG
The DNA here is from genome assembly GCA_022627515.1 of Gammaproteobacteria bacterium. GTDB lineage: Bacteria > Pseudomonadota > Gammaproteobacteria > SZUA-152 > SZUA-152 > JAKEGK01. Next base: position 9,973 of record JAKEGK010000167.1, on the reverse strand, counting down.
GGTGTATCCGCCTATATGCAGCGCCGCGCCTTGAATCGCCTGTTGAATGAAGGTGATGTGATTTCCGGCGCCTACCTGGCGGTGGATGAACATTACCAAAACCAGGTGTATGCGGAATTAAAAGACATTCCACATGTTGCCAGTATTATTATCCAGAAGGTGGCGGTAAAAATGTTTTACGAGACACTGGCGGAAACCGTATTGTTTTTCACATTCATCTCAACCATGTTAGGCGCGACGATCTCGTTTGGCGTGGTTTACAATAGCATGCGCATCGCCCTGTCGGAGCGCGACCGGGAATTGGCCAGCATGCGCGTGCTGGGTTACACGCGCGGTGAAGTTGCCTACATTTTATTGGGTGAACTGGCCGCATTGACGCTGATTTCCATTCCATTGGGTTTGTTAATCGGTGAAGGCTTATGCGCTTACCTTGCATACCGGGTTGATACCGATCTGTATCGTATTCCTTTAATCCTGCATCCGGATGTCTATGCATTCGCGGCGAGCGTTGTTATTGGCTCGGCAATGGTGTCGGGATATATGATCTGGCGTAACCTGGCGCACCTGGATATGGTGGCCGTCCTCAAAACCAAGGAGTAAACAACATGCGTGCCACATGGCGCAAACATCCGGGCATATTGGTAACAGCGGTTATTGTACTTGTGCTGCTCGCCTGGGGATTCTGGCCGCGGCCGGTGTTAGTGGATATCGCAGCGGCAAAACAGGGTGAGTTTACCGTGACGATTGAAGAAGAAGGGCGCACCCGCGTGATTGACCGTTATATCGTATCAGCGCCCGTCGATGGCGTGGCGTGCCGCATTAATCTGGATGTGGGCGATACAATCAAGCAAGGCGAAGTGCTGGTTAACATCACCCCCTTGCAATCGCAGGTGCTCGATCCGCGCAGCCAGGCGCAAGCCAGGGCGAGTGTCGCCGCCGCGCAGTCGGCATTGCATGCCGCCGAACAACAAGCCGCCGGCGCAAAAGCGGCTGCCGAGTTGGCGGTGAAAGAGGAAGCAAGGTTGCGAACGCTCGCCGCACAAGGATTGGTCCCCAAAGACGCGCATGACAAGGCGCAAACCGATGTCATTACCACAAACGCCGCTCAACGCTCTGCGCAATTTGCGGTGGATGTTGCCCGCTATGAGTTGCAGGCGGCGGAAAGTGTGTTGCAGTACGCCGGCGCCAAACATAGCGAAGGATTTGCCGGAGGCGTGCCCCTTATAGCGCCAGTCACCGGCCAGGTATTAAAAGTGGCGCATGAATGTGAAGGCGTTGTCAGCACTGGTCAAGCCCTGCTGGAAGTTGGTGATACGTCGGTATTGGAAGTTGAAGTGGATGTATTATCCGATGATGCCGTGCGCATCAAGCCCGGCATGCGTGTTACCTTTGACCGTTGGGGCGGCGAGCAACCCTTGGAAGGCAAGGTGAGAGTGATTGAACCTGTAGGCTTTACCAAAATCTCCGCGCTGGGTGTGGAAGAGCAGCGCGTAGGGATTATCGCGGACTTTACCTCGCCAAAAGAACAATGGCAGAGCCTGGGCGACGGTTACCGCATCGAAGCGCGTTTTATCGTCTGGCAGGAAGAGAACATACTGCAAATTCCCGCCAGTGCGTTATTTCGCTATAAGGACGGCTGGGCCGTGTTCGCGGTCGAACATGGCAAAGCACAGGTTCGACCGGTTGAAGCGGGGCGGCGCAATGGTTTGCAGGCACAAATTCTTAGCGGCTTAAGCGAAGGTGATAACGTCATCGTGCATCCGGGCGATGACGTGGAAGACGGTATACAGGTCAAAGCCAGGTAAAGCAATTCGCGTTACTGTCAATCCGCAGCTCAGCGTTGCCACCCTGGAAACATATCTCACCAAAACAGCTGAACAGACTTTTTGTTTCCTTCACACAGGCTGATTGCACAATGTCTCTGCTCAGACACTGACCCGACTTTTGTTGTTGCGGTCAGATGGCGCGCAGACTGATCAAAGTACTTAAAGCACGTCCATATACCGGCGCATAAGCGTTTAAGCACGCCAGGCGTTCCCGCGGTTGTTCAGGGCAGAAAGCCAACAAGATACACCGCAGCGGTGTTATTTTATACATGGCTCCCGAACCGAGGTTCATAAAGGTTGATGCTGGCGCGCCCATGCGCAGAAGCACCGGTTTGTAATTCAACAGTAAGTCAACAAGTGTATAAGTGTAGCTGGGTGCCGCGTTTACGCCGGCAAGCACATCTACAACCGGCGCATTCACGCGCGGTCGGTCCGTGACCACAGGACAGGTGAAAATTACCAGGGTGATAAAAAACTATTTCAAGCATTTGCAAAACAGGGAATTCAGCTACTATGCTTGTTGGTCAACAATAACAAGTTCCGCAACATTCTAGGCGGGTATCTGCATGACGGCACAACAACAAGGCGGTCCGGCGCTGCCTTTCGCCACGTTTCTGATTCTCGCGGCACTGGGCTCGTTTCTCTGGAGCTCCGGTCCACTGGAGAGTTTCCGCCCCACCAGTAAAGATGAAGGCGCGTATGATCAACCGGGGGAATTCCAGGCGCCGGCCCGGCTTTGGCAAGACCCGCTCAAAACAGTCTACATAAAAACCCTCCAGAATAAATCCAGGGAGTCCGGTTTAACGCCTTTGGTTGAGAAAGTTAAAGCAACTGCCAAAGACAATAAACTCACAGTGCTTGGTGTGATGGTAACAAAAGGATCCTACGCGGAAGTAGAGGAACAGCGGCGCCGCCGGCGTTACGCGGTATTGTCAGGCCTGTCGGAAGCAGGGTTTATTCCGGAATCCTCAGTGTATCTGCAATATCTTTATCCGGCTCTGAACAATGAATACTGCCCTCATAAAAATCAAAACGCGGCAAATGAATTTGAAAGCCGCACTCAGGTAAACGGTGATTGCAGGGAAGCAATTCCATTTGAGTGGTACGAAAAAGATGTGGTTGCGCAAGACTCCGGTAACGCAAACAAAGAAAAAGTACTGGTGTTGTGGCTCAGTGACGATCTGTTTTCTGAAAAGCCATTTGCAACCTTTGGCTCGCTGGTAAATACCCTGCTTGGAAAACCCGAAGGATTGGAAGAACAGCAAAGTCTCCAGACGAAAGTGAGTGTATCAGAAAGCAGCGATCCGGAATCGATCACCAACTCAGGCAACATTACGTTTTATATACTGGGCCCCGCGCGCTCGGAAGCGCTGGAAACAATGGTGGAGCATGCAAACGCATCGCAAAACCATGATTACCATAACCTGACAAAACTGGGTATCGCCGGGTTTCATATGTTGTCACCAACAGCGACCCTCGCAAAGGGAGATTTGTTGCAACATGTGGTTATGCAAAATGCGTCCGTAAATACAAATTCGCAGCGCCCCATGCTGATTTCTCCCGCCGGCTGCAAGCATGAAAAAGTCAGCAATCCCGCGGCGACTTGCGTCAGTTTTTTGAGGACCATCAGCGACGACGGTAAGCTGATCGAAAGCCTGAAACAGGAGCTGGCACTAAGAAGTATCGATCCCGCGAAGGACAATATTGCGCTAATCTCTGAATGGGATACAACGTTTGGGCGCGCATTGCCGCGGAATTTCCGGGCCCAAAATGGCGCAGCTTCTGCAAAACAGACCACCATCCACGAATTCAGCTATCTGCGCGGCATAGATGGAATAACCGCCGGCAGCGACGATATAGAACGCGCAACCGGGCGGGATAAACCACATAAGAAGGAAGGACCAAACAGCCCATTGTTGTCTTCAGATGCGGCGGCCGAGATCCGTCGTCCCGTCGGTAATGGTCAATATGATTATTTGCAGCGGCTAACTGCAAGGGTCAAGGCGCGGGATGATGAAATTAAGAGTGACGGCGGAAAAGGCATAAAGGCGATCGGCATATTGGGCAGTGATGTTTACGACAAGCTGTTAATATTGAGAACGCTGCGCGCGAGTTTTCCCGGTGTTGTGTTTTTTACCACTGACCTGGACGCCGAGTTGCTGCATCCGGACGAATTTCACTGGACGCGCAACCTGATTGTGGCATCAGGTTTTGGTTTACAGCTCAACGACGAACTTCAGGGTCGGATCCCGCCATTTCGCGACAGCTATCAGACATCAGTGTTCTTTTCGACCTTGTTGGCGGTTAAGGCTAAGTTAAACCCGGCCGGAATTAACATGGCGCCGGCTCAGGATTCTGTCAATGATTGGGTGCGGCCGCAGGTATTCGAAGTCGGGCGGCATGGCGCGGTACGGCTGGAAAACAGGAATGATTCAGTCAGCTCTGTAGCTTACCTGTCTTCGGAATGGCGCGACAAGTTAAGGTCTGAACTGTGTTCGGGTAATGGATCATGTGAAGATCATGGAATTAATTCCGTGATGTCAACTTCGCTCTACTGGCAACCCGGTTTGGCCTTGCTCTCCATATTTATTTTTGTGATTTTCAGCCTTCACCAGTTACGCCCGCAGTCGGGCACTCAGGTTTTATGGCTCGCCGGTGGTTTGTCGGCGATTACGGTCTTGGTAATTGTCGCTGAATGGCTCAGCGCATATGAGGAGCCCCTAAGTTTCAGCGAAGGTGTCAGCGCATGGCCCGCCACATTTTTTCGTCTTGCGACCATGCTGTTAGCAATCTACTTTCTGATTCACTCACTAACGAACATGAATAACAACCGGTTGCGTTTAAGCCGCGATTATATGTTGTGCAGGTATCGGGAATTGCCGGCGCCGGTCCGCGATAAAACGTTGAAGGAGTCAGTTCAGAAACTGAAAGTACGGTCTGCGAAAACCCGGCGGGCGGACTGGCGGGTATGGATTGCGTTGCTGTTCACGCTGGCCGCGCTGTTTTTCATGGGTATGTCCAGGAAACTGTTTTCCATTAACACGGTGCACATGGTGCTGCTGGGATGGACTGTGTTCTTTGGGGTATGGTACGCCTACATTTATTTCTTTTGCAAAATCCGTTCGGTTAACAATTGGTCGCTTCTGCTCAATGAAAGGGATTCAATCGGCGTTTCCATGTTATGGCGTTCATATTGCCTGTGGGGAAAGACCAATCATCGCGTTTACCGGACTCTTACGGTAGCGTTTATTTATATCAGTTTCGCCTCGATTGTTTTTCTTTTGCTTCCGGAAGAGGCGAATGTCTGGCGTGGAACCGCAAGCCGTATCATTGGCATGTTGTTTACCGTGATACCGGTGTTTGTAATGATCTTTTTGATTTTTTTCGTGGTTGATGCGACACGGTTGTGTATCTACTGGATAAAAGCCATGGGCCGCAGGAATTTAATCTGGGACAAGGATACCTTGAAACACTACGCGGCTAAATTAAACGTACGTGAAGAATTCGCAAGGGACTGGCTGAAGATCCAGTTGATCGGCGACCGGACGTATGAGATCGGCCAGCTGATCTATTACCCTTTTATAATTATCATAATGATGCTGCTCGCGCGCAGCACATATTTCGACAATTGGGGTTTTCCGCAGGCGCTGGCCATTGTGGTCGGACTCAATCTTATTATATTAAGTTCGGTCGCCGTGCTACTGCGCAGGCAGGCGGAGAAAGTCCGTCATGATACCATCAGCAGTATGGAGTACGAACTGGTCAAGCTTGCCGGCTGTCAGTCGCCGTCCGGCGGGAAACTGGATGAACAGGCGCTCAGGGAACACGAATGCCATATCAATCAGATTGAAAAACTGCTCGCGGAAATAAAGTCGATCCGGGTGGGCGCGTTCCGTTCATTGCTGGACCAGCCATTGGTGCGCGCCGGATTGATGCTCCTGGGCGGGCTTGGATTGTCGTTGTCAGAATTCTCGTTTTTACTGCGCTGATAGTTTTGCTTGTCCCGGAGAATGAAGATGTGAATGATGAACGGGATCGGACGGGTGGTGTTTGACATATAATAACTCAAGTTTCGGAGTTCGTAGTTTTACCAAGGGTGCGGTAAGGGGGCATCTTTTGAGAGACTCGCCATAAATACATCCGTTATTGTTTCGAAAAGAATGCTCCACGGCGGCATCCCTGCCGCCGACGGTCTTTCAAAAGATGCCCCCTTACCACGCTCCCCCGTGATAACATGAAAATGAACTCCGAAACTTGACTAATAATCATAAACAACCGATAACGCAGGGAGAAAAACTTAATGAACCAGGTGCTGATTGTACATGGATGGAGTGACAGCTCATCGTCATTTAAGCCGTTAGCGGAGTTTTTGAAGCAGAATGGCTACGATACTGTCACGCTGTGGCTGGGGGATTACATATCGTTGGATGATGATGTCAGAATCCAGGATGTCGCCAAGAGAATGGAAGAACTTATACAGGAAAAGTTAACTTCCGGAGAATTAAAAAAGCCTTTTGATATTATCGTTCACAGTACCGGTGGCCTGGTCGCGCGTGAATGGATCAGCGCGCATTATGGAACTGACACCAAAAAATGCCCCGCAAAGCGTTTGATCATGCTCGCGCCCGCCAATTTCGGATCGCGCCTTGCCGCATTGGGCAAAAGTATGCTGGGCCGGATTTTCAAGGGATGGAATAACTGGTTTGAAACAGGCACTGAAATGCTTAACGCACTGGAGCTTTCCTCACCGTTTCAATGGGAGTTGGCTCAGCGCGATCTATTTATACCGGAAGGTCAGGATACTGCTCCCGCGCTCTATGGCGCGGGAAAAATCTGGCCCTTTATTATTACCGGCAGTCATGTGTATACCAGCACTCTGCGCGAGATCGTAAACGAGGACGGATCGGACGGCACGGTGAGAGTGCCGGCGGCCAATCTTAATAGCCGTGGTGTTACGATTGATTTCGTGGAAAATGAAGCGGAGCCGGGCGTGTATCACTGGAAACTGCGCCATGAAGAGACGTTCCCATTCGCCGTGTTGCCAGACCGCACCCATGGTTCAATCATTACGCCGGACAAGAATGAAGTAAAATCAAAAAGCCCTTATAAAGAACGGTTGGGCGAACTCATCCTGGAAGCGCTTGCCTGCAACACCGACAAGCAATATCAATCCATCGCCGATCGCTGGAACGGTATAACAGAAGAAACCGCCAGGATTACCAGCGATCAGCAGTTGCGTGACGCGATTTTCAGCAAAGACATAGACCCGGAATGGTTTCATCAGTACTCGCAGGTCAATGTGCGCGTGGTAGATGATCATGGCGCTGAAGTGGATGACTATTTTCTGGAATTCTTCGGGCCGGAAGAGGAAAAAGGGAATGCAACGAGCATCTACTTCCATCGCGAGGTGCTGGAACATGTGCATGCCAACAGGAAAAACAACGCCTGCCGGTGCCTGTACCTGGACCGCACCGATCTCTACGAGAACTATTATCAAATGATGCCGGCCAATCTGGCCAAGGTGCTTAATATGAGTATTTCAGCCACGCCGCCCGGTGAAAATATTACGTACTTTGGCGACTACAAGCGCGGCGCAAAAGGGATATTGCCGATTCATTTTGAAAAGCAAACCAAGCAGCAGGAACGCTGGCTGAAACGCAACACGACGCATTTCGTAAAAATTATTATTCCAAGAACGCCAAAGCCAGATGTCTTTAAACTCAAAAAGGCTTGAATGACTTGAACCAGGAGTCAGTCACTATCGTGTACCGGTAAGGACGCAATGGCCAGTGCGCCAACTCAATATATAACGTATTTTATTTTCCTTGTAATCCCAAATGCCGGTAGAGGATTGCAGGAAAAGAGCACCTGTAACGGATTTACATGCCACCCATCCCGCCCCCTGGCGGCGGTGGCGGGGACCCCGGTGGCAACGGCGGCGGTGGCGGCTGCGGAGGTGGAGGCGGCGGAGGCGTCGGTGGAGGAGGTGGGGTGGTGGCGGAAATCCCGGAGTAGCTATCCAGGTGAATGAAATGAGTCTGGCGTTCGTTGCGCTATCCCCAATGTGAGTTAATGAGCCGTCCTCGTTAAGATCCGCAAAATATAAGTCATAGCCGGAACCGCCGTAGACAAGCGGTATGATAATGCGACCATCATAATGCGTGGCTGAACCAGGTTTATAGTAACCGTTAAAGGGAACACTGCCGATATGACTCATAATAGAATTGCTGGCAATGTCGAGAACGGAAATGCTGGTTTCCGAATCACCATAATATTCACCCAGCAGCAAATGTGATGTTTGATCCGTACCGGGCTCTATTACCGCTGATGCTATGGTTTTCAGAATAAAAGTATCGGGAAAGGTTTCTATTATATTTCCTTCCGAATCGGCGACCATGACCGCTTTTAATACTTCGTCGGTATAGTAATAATTTTCGCCGATCTTATGCACGAAAGGTTTTACCAGCACACTATTTATTGTGTTGAATGAAAATAATTCTTTTATTTGCCGGGTGGTTTTATTCACTTCAATTGTCTGCACCTTGTTGTCGACGTCGGCCTTCAGATACAGATACAAATGCGTAGTGGTTTCGAAAAATTTTTGCGTTACCAGTTCAAAGAGGGGATCTGTGGCAATCAGCGCCGGGCTGCCGGGAATTGTACTGCTGACGCGCAGAAACTTCTGGCCATCGATCGCGTAAAAAACATCATCCGGTTGTTCATTGTATGACACCCTGTACAGATGATCAGATGACAGTGCATAAAGGCTCTCACCCAGTGATGTATCGCCGGCTTTATAACTATATAAGTCTCCATCGGCGATGAGGTATATCCAGTTATCGTAAATATTAGAGGCTAAAACAGAGATGGTGGATACATCCGTAGCAACCGTATGGGAAGGCGCGGAAAAATCAGCGCCTTGAAACCACACCACGCTGCCCGTACTATCCAATGCGAGAACACCAATGATGCCTCCGGGATTTTGCGCATCATGTTGGTAAAACACGATGGAATTCTACGCGGATACCACGCTATTGATTGCGGGCACATCAGGTGTGGTATTGATGTTGGTATCCAGTGAAACTTTTTTATTGAGGTTGTCTGAAACCAAAGGCAGCCATACATCATAATTGCCTGCATCCTGGTAAAAACTTTGGTCAAAACAAGCGCCATTCAATCCTGGAAAAGTGTATTGATAGTTCTGTAAGTTTTGACTGGATTCAGTTGCATTGAGTATTGCGGAACACAGGTTGAATGCGTTGTTTTCGTTTGAGAGTTGCCGGGGACTCAGCTTGCCGTCAATCAGATGGTCGATAATCCAGAGTTTTCCATCTTTTGCATAAACCAGGACGCCATTGGCGGCGTAACTTTTTTCCGGGGGATTGCCGAAAAATTGGTGGACAGGCGCGGCCGTAACGCCTTGTAAGGTTGTATTGGCGGGTTCAACGGTAATAGGATTCAGGGGATCGGCGTAATCAATAGCTTTGATCGATTGATTGCTTTCATACAAGTAATAAGATTTTGTTTTCGCCTGGATGGTTTCCAGCTGATAAGAATCGAAAGATCCGGAACCCCCGTTATTGCAGGCGGAGATGGTCCCGATGGTTAATAAATATGGGTCTTATGTGTATCTGCGGAGTATTCTCATTATTCTGTGCTGTGTAAAAAACGAACTCTTTAGCGCACAAATTATATAGATTGCTTATTCCATTTGCTAACAGTATTACTCTGTGAGTGAAATAAATTTGTCCCGGGGAATTTTATGCGATTTAAATAAATTGCGGACAGGGGAAATATGACAGGTAACGGGATGCGTACTGAAATATGAATATGGATTTTATTTCTACAGAGTTTCAATTTCGGTGAGGCGGCTGAGAAACGTGTAATGTAATCCAAGATTTTCCTTCAACGCTAAATAACCATATTCAGCCGTCCTGATATATCACCCGCCTTGAGGAAAGGTTTTAATAATGGTTGCCATATAGACATTGTATGGCATTCAAAGACCGATTGAGTTCTTCTCGCCAATTATTGTGATTTCTATCCATAACTAAAGTTTAGAGCGAATCCGACCCATTCGAGCTGATGTTATCAGTTCGAATAGAAGGGCCGATTCGTTGTTAAGTCTTTTATTATGCCGCTTTACG
>JAKEGK010000166.1 GCA_022627515.1 Gammaproteobacteria bacterium | reverse complement strand
CGTGCTCGATTGGACGCTTACGCTAGCACAGCAACGCCGCATGTCGCCGATCACGATACCCAACTATCATGGTTCCCGAAACACCGTTCCTGACACGTTGTTTAAAAATGTGTTGGATGTCCCCACATCGGCATTGACTTGCGCATCGGCGGACAGCCAAATGCCGTACGTGGCGCTGTTTTGCAATGCGCTGTTAGTGATTGTGGCGCCAGGGGCTCCAGAACCGACGCCAAACAAGCGAACATTGCCTGCGCCGTTGCCACCGGCGCCGCCGCCGTAATTCACAGTTACAAAATTAAGAATATTGTTGAGGTTGTTGGAAAAGGTAAATTGAATACCTTGCCAATATCCCGGTGACGCTTGTTCGGCGGTGAAATTTATCGGCGCATCGGCGGTACCATTAGCCGTGAGAGACGCGGTTTGGCTGACATTGATAAATCCGCCGCCGCGGAATATCAGCGTTGAACCCGGAGCGATGGTCAGTTGCGCGTTACTATTGACGTTGTGACTACCCGCCGAATAGGGAACATTGATCGCCGGCCAGGTTTGGGTTGTCGCGACAGAGCCATCTTCAATGAATACGCTGTCGTTGGTGTTCCCATCATAGAGGCTGGCAGTGTCAAGCATATAGACGTTGTCGGCATAAATCCGTCCGGTCACGGCGTTATCCGTAATCACATTGTTATTGAATTCGAGTAGTTGAGATGCCTGGTCGAATTCAAAACCGTAGCCGCTGCTGTTACGCAGAATGCTGTTGGTGAGTTTCAGCGATTGCACGGATGCTCCTACTCCAAACATGACGACATTCGCGGTGCCGTTAATCGCCGCACCGCCATATTCGACAATGGCATAGTCCAGTTCGTTAAGTATGCTATTGGAAAAGGTGTACTGGATGCCCGCCCAACGTCCCGGCAGAGGCTGATCCGCGGTAAACACGATTTGATTTTCCGCTGTGCCCACCGCCGATAGAGATCCACTGGACTGGACATTGAGTCCACCATCCGCGCCGAAAATCAGGGTGGCGCCGGCTTGGATTGCCACGTTCGCGTATATATTGTGATAACCCATAGAATACGGCACATCGATCGCCGGCCAGGTTTGATTGGAGGTGACGTTCGTAAACGATATTACTATCATTTCATCCCGGTCGTTGCCCGTAAACCGTGACGCGTTGTCCAATACGCCAATCTTATTGGCAGGCAGGATGCCCGGACCCAGGGTGTTGCGGGTAGCGGTAATATTGCTGAACGCCTGCAGATTTGATCCGTTGTTAAATTCGAAGCCATATCCCGCACTCTCGCTCACGGTGGTATTGCGCAAAGAAAGATTTTGTGCGGAAGCCTCGACCCCAAACATCACAATATTCGCGTTACCATTGCTGGATTGCCCACCGCCGCCATATTCGATGGTGAGGTGATCCAATTCGTTTAAATTGTTGGAAAAGGTAAACTGGATACCCGACCAATAGCCGCGTAGCGGTTGAAGTCCGGTAAACAGAATAGGCTGAGGCGCGGATCCCACCGCTACTAAGGTGCCGTCACTTTGCGCGTTTAACCCGGTGCCGGACTCAAAAATCAGAGTGACGCCCGGATTTATCGTCAGTGTGGCGTTATTTAGAATGTCGATATAGTTCGCTACGCGCGTACACGATGCGCTGATCACTGTATCAACGGTTACATCCTGCGATAGCGTATTGCTGCACACATTATTGCTGATGGATAGGGTGGCATTGCTATTGGCGCCTAATCCGGTATTGGACGATGGATTGGATAACGCCAACATAACAGTCTCGGTGCTTTCACTATCCAGCGCGTCGCCCTTGATTTGCACGCGGAACGTTTTTGGTGAAATATCATTGGCGCCCCAAGTTAAAGTACCGTTGGCCGCAAAGAAATCACGGTCGTTGGTTGCGGTCCCCGCAGTCGTCGCGTACTCTACGCTAATCGCTTCGCTGGGATCGCCGTTGCGGTTGACGGTAATTAATACGGTGGCATCGGCTTCCGACGCTTGATAGCTGGCCGTTGAAAACTCCACGGTGGAAGTGCCGGTCGGCGGCGGATTGCTGCCAACTGCCGTGGTGGCGCAGACGGGCGGCGCACTTCGGGCAGACTCGTTCCCAGCTGCGTCAAACGCGCTCACCTGATAACAGTATTGACTCGCACTGAATAAATTAAAGTCGGAATGACTGGTCGCTGTGACGGTCGCCACCGGTGTGCCGATATTGATATTCGCCGGAGTTGTGCCGCGATAGATTCTAAAACCATACACATCATTAATGCCGCTTTGCTGCCAGGTTAACGCGATGGTGTTTGCGCCAAGCGCCGTCGCCTGTAATGCCGTTGGTGGCGCCGGTGGCGTGTTATCGTTCGAACCCAACGTCTGGGGGCAGTTATCTGTTATTTCGGCTCTGGGGGAGTTGTTACCGGCGCTATCGAATGCTTCCACTTCATAGCAATAGCTGATGCCTTGTTCTAGCTGACCATCCACAAGTACCGGATAGGGTGTGGTTCTGACCAGCGCGCTGTTGCGGTAGATGTTATAGCCAACGACGCCGATATTATCAGTGGAAGGATCCCAAACGACGATAATTTCACTACCGCTAGCAGGCACCGCGCGCAGGTTGGCCGGAGTGGATGGAGGAGCGCCATCTGCTTGGGTAAAGTCGGTGTTTAAAGCAAGATTGCTAACAATTTCATTGGAAATGCTGGTCGCTTGATCGGTCAGTACAATCGTTAACTGATTGTTATTGATGACAACGAGATTGTATTCCAGAAACAGGTCAAAGCCGGTGCTATTGGCTGCGAATGGCGTCGAGATCAGGTCAAGATTGTCCGGCACGGTGAATTGCAACAGGGCTTGCGTGATTAGCTGTTTAATCGCGTTTTTTATCGCCTCGATATCATCGGAAGAGGGAAGTAGTGCCGGCGCCACCGCGCTGCTGAACTCGGTTTCTACATCCAATCCCTGCACCTTAAACCAATTGCGAATGATCAAATCGGTAAACGGGTGAATATTAGTTGTGCCGCCACCGCCGGCGATACTGTACAAAGAAGTGCCGTTACCGCGGTCCACTTTCATAAGGAATGGCCCATCGCCCCGCACTTCGATCTGGAAGTTGCCACTGGCGTTGGTGGTAGTTGAACTTTTAACGCCGTCTTCAGCTTTGACCGTGACCGGTGAAAGCGCGAGCGGTGCGCCAACCGCGGCCGTGCCATTGATGGTTACCTGGGGTTTTCCACCGGTGCCGATGACTTCACCGTCATCTCCGCCGCAGCCAATTAAGATCGCTGCTAAAAATAATGAAGACACTGAATATTTCATAAAGCCTGCTGCGAATTTCATAATACTCTCCCTAATGGATTCTATTCCTCGAAATGATAAATTCCAACACCGATTCGCTTAGTGCGTTCGTTACCTGTATTGCCTTTGCGGTTTTTGTGTTTCCCCAGCCAACGGTTGTAGTCCAGTAATAAAGCCAAGGATTTGTCATGACTGTAGTTTTTAAACTCTTCGGCAACATTTTCCGGGATCGCGTGGTATACCACTTGCCGCTGAAACCGGGCGTTGTCTTTGTCGTTTTCTATGTTATGTGCGGCAGTGCTAAGCAGATCGGCTGTGCACGTGGCGACAATACCGATTTTCTCCGCGCGGCTGGCGTCCGGGATATAAGCGTGGTGACATAACGCGATGGTTTGGTTACCGTCGACAGTTACGGCGCCGACGCGCTGCAATTCTTCCAGAATAGAGCCCACCGTCACGTCGCCACCATAGCGCGCGGCAAGTTCTTCAAAACTGCCGTTGCTGCCTTTAAGGCTAAGCGGTTTTGGTTCGTTATCTGCCTGGCAAAAATCATTGTCGCGCAACCAACCACCGATTACCCGGGCCGCCCGATTAGCCGGCGTTTTTTGCAATATCACTGCTTCGTTCTCTACCAGTTGTGAAATGCGCAATACTTCTTTGCGGCTTAATCCGGTTAACACCGCGACACGCGAATGGGTGGTTTTGCGGGAAGGGATCGAGAAGTAGTCGTACGCGGCGTCTACATAGGCGCGTTTGGCAATTTCTGAAAACTCTGCATGCGAGATGTCGTAGCGCATCAAAATGCGGATCAATTGCTTGAGTATTTTAAGCGTGGCATTGACCAGCGCGCGTTTTAGTTCGTCCATGGAATGGGATAATAGAACCAAATAATATAGAAATCAATATGGTAAAATGGTCTAAATAGACCAATATTAATCCGATAGAATAAAAATACTCCGAATTATCAATGATATAAAAACTGGCAGAGGTAAATGCAGCTTAGGAGATTGTTTTAATTCCGAATTGGCATTTCTAGAATCGCCGGATTAAAAATGGTGAATTGCGTGCTATGTTGGTTCTTATAGAGATGAAAGGGGGCCGTTTTATTGAGTCCAGAAGTGGAGTGCATAACCGTCGTTGAAAAAAGACGGACGGTAAAAGAAACTGTGAAACATTCTGTTTAACGGGGCCGCTCAACAGAATGTTCGTGGCGTATAAATTCCCGGAAAGGCTTAAGCGCGTGCTGGTAGGAGTGTTGAAGTGGCTTAGCGTCTGTAAACCGCCATAGAAAGCGAGCGACTAAGCGTCAACTGAGCATAGTTACAAGAGGCATGGTTACTAGAACCATGGTCGTTAAGAATCGCGGTGGTCAAAAGCCATGGTTATAAAAACCTTGGTTATAAAAACCCTGGTTATAAAAATCATGGGTTAACAAAGCCCACGGACACTACCAACCCGGGTTAACGCAAACCCTCGTTGTAGTCATCCGGGGCTATGAACCCAAAGTTGCAGTTTAGATTTCCTTCAGTTCGTCGTGCCAGCCGCGATCAAGACCGAATTCGAAGGTATGGATCACAAAACCTTCCGGAAAGGCGGCTTTCAAACGCCGTTCGAATTCTTTGTAGATATCCACTTTCTGCTGTTGCACGTCATAGTCACGCGCCGTAGGGTCGACACCGACCACCTCAAGGTCCATTTTAAACTCGATTTCAGGTGCCAGTTGTATGCGAATTTTTGTCACGATTACCTCCGTTGAAATTTTTATGTCTGTATATACTTTCTATAGCTTACATTAACGGAATCATCAACAGCGCAACGATGTTTATGATTTTGATCAGCGGATTAATCGCGGGACCGGCAGTATCTTTGTAAGGATCGCCGACGGTATCGCCGGTTACCGATGCTTTGTGCGCTTCGGAACCTTTGCCGCCATGGTTATTGTCTTCGATATATTTCTTGGCGTTGTCCCAGGCGCCGCCGGTGGTCATGGAAATCGCCACAAACAAACCGGTGACAATGCAGCCCAGCAGCATGCCGCCTAGCGCTTGCGGGCCGAGCAACAAGCCTACCAGCACCGGTGAAACCACCGGCAGCAATGACGGGACAATCATTTCGGCAATGGCGGCGCGCGTCAGAATATCAACTGCTCTGGAATAGTCTGGCTGCGCCTTGCGTTCCATAATACCGGGTATTTCCTTAAATTGCCGGCGAACTTCGCGAACCACGGCACCGGCTGAACGTCCCACGGCTTCCATGGCCATGGCGCCAAACAAATAGGGGATCAATCCGCCTATAAACAACTCGATGATGACCATATGGTTGGATAAATCAAAGGTGGTGGTTTGGCCGGTATGTATGCCAAGTTCATGGGTATAGTCGGCGAATAACACCAACGCCGCCAGGCCGGCCGAACCGATCGCATAACCTTTAGTAACCGCTTTGGTCGTATTGCCGACCGCATCCAGTGCATCGGTGCCTTTGCGGACTTCATTGGGCAGTTCCGCCATTTCAGCGATACCGCCGGCATTGTCAGTGATGGGGCCATACGCGTCGGTAGCGACCACAATGCCGGTCATCGACAACATCGCCGTAGCGGCGATGGCAATGCCATACAAACCTGCGAGATCATGCGCACCCCAAATGCCTAAGCAAATAACCAGCAGAGAAAGCGGGGTCAAGTCTTGCAGAGAAAGCGGGGTCACAGGAAAGCGGGGTCAAGTCTTGCGTTTTGCTTTTTTATTCCTGACCTGAAACGGCTTATTCCCATGAGCTCACGGCAAACTTGCACTGTAATTAGCAAACTTCTATAGTCAGCTGCCTTCGAAGCGCACGATGCGCGTGGTGGTTTCCGGTTGCAATGTCACATGGTCGATGCCGTAACGTTGCAGCAGCATATTGCGCATGCCGTGCAGAACGGCATCCCATTGCCCAAGATCCGCGAGCACCACATGCGCGGACAGGGCAAGCCGTTGTGACGACAGCGACCACACATGCAGGTCGTGCACCGACAGCACACCCGGTTGTTTCGCCATGTCGGCGCCGACGGCGCTAAGCGACAGGCTCAGTGGCACTCCTTCCATCAGCCCATGCAGCGCCTCGCGCAGCAGGCGCAAGGTGGAATACAGGATAAACGCCACGATAAGCATCGAGAGCAACGGATCGATCAGGGTCCAGCCGGTAAAGACGATAACCAGCCCCGATAAAAGTGCCACGATGGACGCCAGCAGATCGCTTAGCACATGCAGCGCGGCGGCGCGCCGGTTCAGGTCCGCCTCGCCGTGACCCAGCAAATAGAGGACCAGCACATTGAGCAACAAACCAATAAACGCAACCACGGAAACAGTTTCGCCCTTGACCTCGAGCGGTTGCTGCAGACGCTCCACAGCATGC
Organism: Gammaproteobacteria bacterium; assembly: GCA_022627515.1. Lineage (GTDB taxonomy): Bacteria > Pseudomonadota > Gammaproteobacteria > SZUA-152 > SZUA-152 > JAKEGK01. Next base: position 5,170 of record JAKEGK010000166.1, on the reverse strand, counting down.
ACCACTACCACGCCCACCACCATAAGCATCAACAGACCGTTGACCAACGCCGCGATAAACTCCGCGCGCCCGAGGCCATAGGAATGACGCGGCGATGGTTTGCGTTGCGCCAACCAGGCACCGAGCGCGGCGATTAACAATGCGCTGGTGTCAGTCAGCATGTGCCCAGCGTCGCTCAACAACGCCAGCGAATTCGCCCACCAACCCGCCCCGGCTTCAACCGCCGCAAAGGCGAGCGTGAAGCCCGCCGCAAAATACAGGCCGCGTTGGCCGTGATGGTTGTGGTCGTGGTGGTGGTGGCTGTGATTGTGGTTAGCCGGTGTCATGCCGCATTCTCAACTAAGATACCTCAGATGCCAACTGCACCCGGTTTCGTCCCGATTCTTTTGCCTGCAACAGGGCATGGTCTGCGCTGCGTATCAGCGCATCAAGACTGGCATTTCCATTCCACTCCACCACCCCTAAACTGACCGTGACGCGAATGCTATGACCATGATGTTCACTCTGCATGGCCTCGATCTTTTTGCGAATGCGTTCGGCCACTTCTAAAGCTATAGCCTGCGGAGTATCCGGCAACAGAATCAGGAACTCCTCGCCACCAAAACGTCCGAACAGATCCATGGGGCGAACGGTTTGCTGCACCGCGTTCACAACATCATTGAGCACTCGGTCGCCGGTCTCATGGCCAAAACGGTCATTGACCTGCTTGAAGTGATCCAGATCGAACATAATGAGTGATACCGTGCCTCCGCCTCCCGCCAGGCGGGCCAGTTCCCGCTGTGCGATATCGTGGAAATAACGGCGATTGGCGATACCCGTGAGGTAATCAGTCGAAGCCAGTTCGTTCAGCCGCGCATTGGCAATCTCAAGGGCGTCTTTGCTGCGCTGCAGCGCCTCGGAGCGTTCGCTAACCCGCCGCTCAAGCTCGCTGCTCTGCGTCTTGATTTCATGCAAAAGTATCGCCAGACCAATGGAAAGCGCCGCGACCACCGCCAGATACTCCTGCATCAGCCATACACCTAACTGCGGGTCAAGACCTGAGTAGGGATGAATTCCCCGCACCATAAAGCCTATCGCCATTACCGCAATGATCGTAACCGTCATGGCCGCGCCCCGAATCCCAAAGCGCACCGCCGCCCAGACACTGAACGGCAACAGGACGATTGGTGTAAGGTGAAAACCGAGTTCGCCCTGGACGCCCTGGGGAAACGTGTTAATTCCCACCAACACCAGCAACAACCATCCGGCCGCAATTTCCAGCAGTTTAGGCCAGTTAAACCGTGGCAGGCCTTTATCCAGCCAGCGCCACAACACCACGATCAGCGGTGTCAGCAACAACAGTCCGAGTGCATCACCAAACCACCACAATCGCCACAATGACAAAAAGCTGCTGTCATTGCGCCCCAGCAGCACGTACACCGCAGCACCGAACAGCGCCGCCAGCGATGAGGCCAGTAACGGACCATACAACAGGAAATACGCGCCCCGCTTGAGACGATCAAAATCAAAGCCATTGCCAACCGCCCGGCAGATCAGCCATGCCGCGAGCGACACCTCGAACAGGTTAGTCAAGCCAAACGCCACGGCCGCCCAAAGTGGAAAGGTTGGAACATCCGCGATGCACTCAGCAATCAATGCCGCCACGCCAAGCAGCGGCCACTGGCGATAGGGAGAGAGCAGGAAGGCCGAGAGCAACACCGCATTGGGCGGCCAAAGAATGGAAATGCCCTCGGGGGTGATGGTCTGGGTCACGCCGAGCCATGCCCCGGCGTAATAGGCCAGGCCAACCAGCAGTACCCGAATAACCTGCGCAGCAGAAAGGTTCGCCGCCATCAGCGGGCCATCGGGTACAGACTTAGTGATGAAGTGATTCGGCGCATGGCTTTACCGGCAGGTCAGCAAAACAAATTCTTATTAGAACAACCAACTTAAAGTTTAGAAGATTCTTGTGGGATTGACCACACTGGAACCTATCCCATAATTACAATTCATCAAAAGAAGCCGTGTTAACTTGTCAATTTTGAGATAAGTTTTAAAAATTTCATCAACAGCTGACCGCAACAGTTGCCAGCTACGCGCTGCTCACCTTTTTACCGCCAATATCCCATCGCCGATCAGCTCCACGGCAAATCCCGATTGCCGCAACCGCTTCGCCACTTCGCGCGGCACATCGCGGCCGCTGGTGATTTTGTTCGGCGTTCCGGTGTAATGGAACAGTCTGCCCCTGCGCCGGAGTATGCGCGCCAACTGATCGTAGAATAATTGCGAATAGAGTTCACCGGCGATACCGAACCGCGGCGGGTCGTGCAGAACCGCATCCACCGATTCATCCGTCAGCGCCGCAATCTGCTCCGTGATATCGCCCTGCGTCAAGGTCAATGCATCATCCGCCTGCGGCGACCACGGATTCAGACCGCGCAGCCAGATCACATCGGGATTCTTTTCGAATGACAGCACCTGCCTGGCCCCGCCCCGCAAACACCACGCGGCGAAATAGCCAAGGCCACCACAGGTATCCAGAATCACTTTACCGCGGGATTCAATCAGACTGACTTTGCGCTCCGCATCCGCATAAGGCGAAACCTGCGCGGTGGGCAGCATCTTGATGCCGTCGATCTCGAATGTTGGCGGCCCCCACTCCGTGGGCACCAACTTGATCAGCGATGTCGTGAACCGCGCCACCGGCTCAAAGCTCTGGCCCGTCCAGTGGTAGATGGTCCGGTCCTTACAGGTTTCGAGATAAGGAAAGCGCTGTCCTTTCCAAATCCACTCAGTAGCACCCGTCTCAACCGTAACCGGCGAGCGGTCCAGATCGAGTGAACATTTTACGGTGGCCGGGCCGGCGTGCGCGGCGGCGCGCAATGCTTCGTGTACTTTGAGCGTCAGCAGCGGGCCCATCATTGCTCCGTTGGCGCACGTCCTGCCTGTTCCACGAATATCAATGCATCCGTGGCGAACCCCCATGCTTTTCCCTGGCCAATCAAAGTGTCGACGGTGGCGCGATCCAGCCGTGGATCGCGCGCGAGAATCCACAAATAACCGCGGTTCGCGCCCGCCACCAGTGCATAGCGGTAGCCGGCATCGAGCACCAGCACATTATAACCGCCATAGAACGGCCCGAAGAACGAAACCTCAAGGCTGCCCACATCACTTGCTTCCTGAAACCGCGCCACACCTTTTGCTTCGCGCCATTCACCCTTGGCGGAATCAAAGCCACGATTGATCACCTCCACGCGGCCGTCCTCCAACAGTCGGTAATCCGCTGTCACATGGGTAAGTCCCCGCTCAAAGCGGTGGTCTAGCCGGGCGATTTCATGCCAGCGCCCCAGATATCGTTGCAGATCGAAATTGCCGACTGGCTGCAATCCCTCAGGCACACCCGAGCAACCCGCCAGCGCCATCAGCACTGCCAACCACCACCTGCGCATATTGCATCTCCTTGCCTGGTTGAACGGACACATTTATTTACCCCACCATAAGCAAAACCCGTCAATATTGTCACTGCCGCTACTACATTATCACTGCCGCTACTACGCCCAAGATAAAAGAAAAATTGATATCCGCAACTCGATTCTACTAAAGCGGAAAACATTACTCACTGCAATTCGCGAAGTCCTTGATGTTCAAGAAATCCGGCGGCTGTTACAATGGCTTCTCCTTCCAGGAACACGCCGAAAAAATTGCCAAACAACCATGAATGGAAATGTAGTTTTCAATCAGCACGCTTTTTCTCACTGAAGAAGTTGCGGCGGTCCGGCCCTGAGTTTTTTCAAACCTTGTTGATTAAATGTACGATATGACGCAATCTGTGTTCGTAGCATGGAAAATAACCCTCGCTATTGCGCCCAGACCGCATATAGTGATTATACCTGACTAACGTTGTTAGGTATTAGAAATGACACTCTTGCCAGATTGGCGGGAGTACATACCCCACGGAGGGTTAATCATGGACACCTCGCATATCATCAGCACTACAGACCCGATCAATGGTTTCGACATCACCAGTCTCAAAGACCGGCCCTATGTCGTCGAGGGCGACGACACTAACGACCTGACAATTTACTTCGAAAACAAAGCCTCGCGCCAAACCTACCTTGACATGACCGTTGAGCAGCCGTAGCGGGATTTGTCGAAATCGCTGAGCAACCCCACGGAAATCTATTCCAATTAAGAATGCAGTGGATCTGAGCTTCAATTGGACTCAGCCGCGACAGTAAACTTAACCAGGCAGACTTGAGCGCGGCGCACGGTAACGCGCTCTGCGAGCCTGAAGTCTGGCGCCGCTCTTCGTCCGAGACTTGATTCATCAGCAGCACGGCCAACCACCCTGCTCGCACACTTCACAAGGACATACACATGAAACACTTCATCACCAATCCACAGGACACCGAGAATGCAGGCAAAGACTTTAGCGGCCGTTTAGCCGAGCTGTCCAAACAGCACTGGGGCCGCAACAATTCCCTGGCGCTGGCAAAAAGCGAAGGTGTTGATCTGAACGACGAGCATTGGGCGGTGATAGTTTTCCTGCGCCAGTATTACCTGGAGCATGGCCTGCCGATCACGGCGCGGACAACAGCCAGAGCACTTAATAAAAACTTTTACAGCCTGGGCGGCAACAAATACCTGCACCGGTTATTCAGCGGCGGCCCGGTTACACAAGGCAGCCGGCTGGCCAACCTGCGCACCCCCGCCTACGCCACTGATCCTTCGTTTGGCGCCAGTTACTAGCTGGAGGGATCATTTTGACGGGTTGCCCGCTAGTGCCAATTATAAGGGGCTCTTTCTCGTAATCGCTGAGCAGCAAAACAAAGGCCATCTTGCGATGGCCTGTGCTTTTGAACCTTGTGTAAGCAGCGCAACCGGCCTGCGCTGCTCCAGTGCGAACTCTCCGGCTGATTTACTTCCAGAACTGCCACCAGCTTTTTTTGGGTTTTTCGCCTTCAGTACCCGCCTTTTGTTCTTCAGCGCTGGTCTGTTCCTTTTCCATTTCCTGTTTCTTTTCCTTTTGCTCCATGCGCGCCTTGGTTTGATCCTCCTCGCTTTCCATCTCCCGCTTACGTTCCATTTCCTCATTCTGTGATTGGACCTGGGATTGCGCTTCTGCGCCTTGTTGCTTGGCGGCAACTGTGTATTCCTGGCCAGCTTGCCTGGATGTCATCGCCTCCTTCTG
>JAKEGK010000165.1 GCA_022627515.1 Gammaproteobacteria bacterium | reverse complement strand
TATCCCGGGTGGCCGTCCTGGCCGCCGCGTAGGGCATGATCCGCGTCCTTGCGATACGGTGTTTTTATACAGTCTATCGCTCAACTGCGGAATCTTGAAGCCTCAACTGTGTTGCCACCCAGGGCCAGACATTGCCTGCCAGTGCCGGTCACTCCCACTCAATGGTTGCGGGCGGCTTGCTGGAAATATCGTACGCGACGCGGGAAACTCCTTTTACTTCGTTAATGATGCGGCGCGAGACGGTTTCCAGCAATTCCCAGGGCAGGCGCGCCGCGTGCGCCGTCATGAAATCCACGGTTTCCACCGCGCGCAATGAAACCACATATTCATAAGAACGGCCATCGCCGGTGACACCCACTGATCTGACCGGGAGGAACACGGTAAAGGCCTGGCTTACCTTGTGATACAGATCATGTTTGCGCAGTTCTTCGATATAAATATGATCGGCCTGGCGCAAGATGTCCGCGTATTCTTTTTTAACCTCCCCCAGGATGCGCACACCCAGGCCGGGCCCGGGAAACGGATGCCGGTATACCAGCTCATGCGCCAATCCCAGTTCTTCACCGATGGCGCGCACTTCGTCCTTGAATAATTCACGCAGGGGTTCCACCAGTTTCAGTTTCATTTCTTCCGGCAAGCCGCCCACGTTGTGATGGGATTTAATCACATGCGCTTTGCCGGTTTTTGAACCAGCGGATTCGATCACGTCAGGATAGATCGTGCCCTGCGCCAGCCACCGGGCGTTTTTAAATTTGGCCGCCTCTTCCTCAAACACTTCGATAAACAGATTACCGATAATCTTGCGTTTTTGTTCGGGGTCGTTTATGCGTCTTAACGCGTCCAGAAAACGCTGTTCCGCATTAACCCGGATTACCTTCACGCCCATATGGCGGGCAAAGGTCGCCATGACCTGATCGCCTTCCTGCAAACGCAACAGGCCGTTGTCCACAAATACGCAGGTCAATTGGTTGCCGATCGCTTTATGCAACAGCGCGGCAACCACGGATGAATCCACGCCACCGGACAGGCCCAGGATCACTTCATCGCCGCCCACTTGCGCACGCACACGCTGAATGCTGTCTTCCACGATGTTGTCAGGCTTCCATAAGGCGCCACACCCGCATATATCACAGGCGAAACGCTGCAAAATGCGTTTACCCTGTTTGGTGTGAGTGACTTCGGGATGAAATTGAATTCCATAGTAGTGGCGTTGTTCGTCAGCCATGCCAGCCAGCGGCGAGTTAGCGCTGCTGGCAATCTTGATAAAGCCCTTGGGCATTTCAATAACCCGGTCACCATGACTCATCCACACATCCAGCAAGCCAAAACCTTCCGGACTGATTTCATCTTCGATATCAGTTAATAACCGGGAATGACCGTGGGCGCGCGCCCGGGCATAGCCGAATTCGCGGTGACCCGCGCTTTCAACCTCTCCGCCCAGTTGGGCGGCCATGGTTTGCATGCCGTAACAAATTCCCAATAGAGGCACTTTTAACTTGAACGCCACTTGCGGCGCCCGCGGCGGATTCTCCACGTTAACGGATTCCGGGCCGCCGGATAAAATGACGCCTTTGGGCTTGAACGCGGCAATGGCCGCCTCATCGGCGTCATAGGCGTAGATTTCACAATACACGCCGATTTCGCGGATGCGCCGGGCGATCAATTGCGTGTATTGGGAGCCAAAATCCAGAATCAGTATCCGGTCGGCGTGTATGTCAGCGTGAACGTTCACGTTGTTTTCCTTGGAATGTTAATGTCGCGGTAAGCAATTAGCATCTTGAATAAGCTGCTAATTGCAGATTCACTTTTTCTCACACCTTGCTCTATACGCGGTAGTTGGGAGCCTCTTTCACAATCTGTACATCGTGGACGTGACTTTCACTCATACCCGCCGCGGTTACCCGGATGAATTCAGGCTTGGTGCGCATTTCATCAATCGTTGCGCAACCGGTATATCCCATACTGGAACGCAAGCCGCCAAGCAATTGATGAATAACCGGCTGCAAAGGCCCTTTAAAGGGCACGCGGCCTTCAATGCCTTCCGGCACCAGTTTCTCCTTGCTGCTTTCCTCCTGAAAATAACGGTCACTGGAGCCATTTTGACCCGCCATGGCGCCCAGCGATCCCATGCCGCGATACGATTTATAGGAACGCCCCTGGTACAACTCAACTTCACCGGGCGCTTCCTCGGTGCCGGCAAACATGCTGCCCAGCATCACGCAATAACCACCCGCTACGATGGCTTTGGCAATGTCTCCGGAATAGCGGATTCCGCCGTCGGCAATAATGGGTATGCCGGTATTCAACAGCGCTTCGGCCACGTTGGCGATGGCTGTGATCTGCGGCACGCCCACGCCGGCAACTATACGTGTGGTGCAAATAGATCCTGGGCCTATTCCGACTTTCACCGCATCGGCGCCGGCATCAACCAGCGCCCTGGCGGCATCAGCCGTTGCAATGTTGCCGCCGATCACGTCGACATCCGGGTAATGTTTTTTGACCCACGCAACACGGTTTAATACGCCCTGCGAATGACCATGCGCCGTATCAACGACAATCACGTCGACCCCCGCGGCCACCAATGCTTCAACGCGTACTTCAGTGCCTTCTCCCACGCCAACCGCGGCGCCTACGCGCAAACGGCCCTGATCATCTTTGCAGGCGTTGGGAAATTCCTTGGCTTTTTGAATATCCTTTACAGTCACCAGACCGCGCAGCTGGAACTTGTCATCCACAACCAGCAATTTTTCGATACGATGTTCGTGGAGCAATTTGAGGATTTCGTCTTTTTCCGCGCCCTCCTTGACCGTTACGAGTTTGTGCTTGGGAGTCATAACTTCCGAAACAGGGCTGCCATAGCGGGTTTCAAAACGCAAATCACGGCCGGTGACAATACCCACCAGTTCCTCGCCCTTGACCACCGGCACACCGGAAATGTTGCGCTGCCGCGTCAGTTCCAGAACTTCCCGGACACTGGTCTCAGGCGACACGGTGATGGGTTCTTTGATGACGCCGCTTTCGAATTTTTTTACCGCCCGCACCTGGTACGCCTGTTTTGCCGGCGTCATATTTTTATGAATGATGCCCAGACCTCCTTCCTGAGCCATACTGATGGCCAACCGGGCTTCAGTTACCGTGTCCATCGCTGCCGATACCATCGGAATATTTAACTCGATATTTTTCGAAATTCTGGTCTTTAGCTGGACTTCTCTAGGCAAGACCGTGGAGTGAGCCGGCAGTAACAGAACATCATCAAAGGTGAGCGCTTCTTGAACAATTCGCATAGTGGAATTCTCTAAATGGGCTGTGGATATATATTGTGCCGGCATTATAAAGATTGACGTGCACCGGGTAAACCTGTAGGTTTATTGGGGTCGCTCTAAATATAGATTCCCTATACGAATTGGTCTACATTTCCTGGTGATAACCTGACAAGGCCATCCGGTTTTAACTAAAAACTAACTACATCAGTGGAGGAGAATTGATGAAAAAAATAGCTATAGTCGTTGCCACTTTGTTCATCGTCAGTGGATGCAGCATGTTCGGAGGCCAACCCAGTGAAGAGAAGGCCGCGGCTGGCGGCAGCCCTGAAGTTGAAGCTGCAATCAAGGAAGCCGAAGCGGCTATCAAAAAAGCGGATTCCGCCGGAGGCGAATGGCGCGATACCAGCAGCAAAATTCTGAAAGACGCCAAAGCGGCGGCTGCCAAGGGTGACAACAAAACCGCACTTAAGTTAGCCAAAGAAGCCAAGTTCGAGGGCGAAATGGGCTATCAACAGGCCAAGGAACAGGAAAAAGCCAGTCCCTGGTTGTTCTAAACGGCACACCCGCATCAAGCAGACAAAAGCAGGAAGCGTAAGCGACCTGCTTTTTGTTTTTTGTCCGGGAAGAAATCTATCTTAAAAACCTTCATTTTCAGTATCGCATGCCATCCGCCACCATAGACAAAGTCAATCCCGGCGACATTTATAGCATTTCGCAACTCAACAGCGAGGTGCGCGCCATCATCGAGGAAAATTTTCCGTCGGTGTGGGTACAGGGTGAAATTTCCAACCTGGCGCGGCCCGCCTCCGGTCATCTCTATTTCAGTCTTAAAGATGAACGCGCCCAGGCGCGCTGCGCCATGTTCCGCATGAACAACCGGGTGCTGAAATTCAAACCACAAGACGGCATGCAGGTCCTGGTGCGCGCCAGTGTCAGTCTGTATGAAACCCGCGGCGACTATCAACTGATCGTCGACTACATGGAAGAATCCGGCTACGGCCTGTTGCAGCGCAAGTTTGAAGAATTGAAAACCAAACTCGCCGCTGAAGGCTTGTTTGATACCGCGCATAAGCAGGAAATCCCCGCGTTTCCGTTCCGCGTAGGTATTATTACATCTCCCAGCGGCGCCGCGATTCGGGACGTATTAAGCGTGCTAAAACGGCGGTTTCCCGCTATCCCAGTGTTGATCTATCCCATCCCGGTACAGGGCGAAGACGCCCCGCCCCACATCGTGCGCATGATCAATAAAGCCTGCCAGCGGCGGGATTGCGATGTTTTGATTCTTACCCGTGGCGGAGGCTCATTGGAAGATTTATGGGCTTTTAACGATGAACGGGTTGCCCGCGCAATCTTTGATTGCCAGATCCCCATTGTATGCGGTGTTGGCCATGAAGTTGACGTGACCATTGCGGATTTTGTGGCTGATGTGCGGGCTCCGACACCCTCCGCCGCGGCGGAATTGGTCAGTCCTAACCGTGATGAATGGGGATTGCGAATCAATCGGACGCAAACCCAATTAATCAACCGGATAAACCAAAAGTTGTTGCACGCGCAACAGAAACTTGCATGGTTAATCAGGCGCATTCAACATCCCCGGCAAAAAATCCAGCGTATTGCCCAGCGTCTGGATGAAATCGAGCTAAGGCTGATCAACGTTCATCAGATCTATCGCCATACAAGGGCGGCACGGCTGACGGAGTTCGGCAATCGGCTGCAACAGGAGAGTCCACTATATCGCCTGCAGCAGCTGTCGTTCACACGCCAGGCATTCGAGCAGCGGCTGCACAATGCCATGAGCAAGAAACTCTCGGGTGGCAACCATCAATTGGCGGCGTTATCCCGGGCGCTGGAAGCGATCAGTCCGCTAGCCACGTTAGGCCGCGGTTATGCCATTGTGCGCAAGCAGGATGATGGCACTATTGTTCGCGACGCCAAGTTATTGAAAATCGGGGAACAATTAAAAACTCAATTGCAACATGGCAATGTACTGTCAACGGTTACTGAGATTCGGGATTCCTGAAACTGGCAAATATCCTGCAACAATTTCACCGTAATTCAGTCTCAAGTTGATATGAAAATGACCACACGATTGACTATATATCTGTTCCTGATCCTGCTGTCTCCAACACTGCTGGCGGCAAAATTACCTAAAGCCGCGGCCGTGCCAGGCGGCATCGCGATCATACCCCTGGGAATCGAATCCGCATCCGCGCCGATTGTCAAATACAATGACAAGCGGGTAATGGTTGCGCCTGACCCTGAACAGAAAAATCACTGGCTTGCCATTACCGGGATACCCCTGTCAGCCAGAAAAGGAAAGCACCAGCTGGTTGTTGAAACCAATCCGAAACAGCGGATCGTAAGCTTTGAAATAAAAGACAAAAAATACAAAACACAACACGTTACCATTAAAAATAAACGCCAGGTCAATCCCACCGGAGAAGATCTGAAACGCATTGCAAAGGAACAGGAGGAAATCATTGCGTCACTGGCGCAATGGAGCGAGTCTGATACGGTTAATACCGCTTTTGTTATTCCGGCAAAAGGCCGGCTTAGCAGCCCGTTTGGATTGCGCCGATACTTTAATAAAGAACCACGCCAGCCGCACAGTGGCATCGACATCGCCGCGCCGGAAGGCACACCCATTGTCGCTCCCGCCGATGGCACGGTCATAACCACAGGCGATTACTTTTTCAACGGGAACACGGTCTTCATCGATCATGGTCAAGGCCTTGTGACCATGTATTGTCACATGTCCAAAATCACCGTCAAAACCGGCGACAAAGTAAAGCAAGGGGAGCAAATTGGCGCCATTGGACAAACCGGCCGGGTAACGGGTCCCCATTTACATTGGGCGGTTAGCATAAATGACGCGCGTATTGATCCGGGCCTGTTCTTTGACGATCTGCAAAAAATTGCCAATGCCAGGTAAATCTCTGTTCGATCACCGCTAAGTTTTTTACGTTGCATGAGAAATCTTTGTGGAATGGCGCTTACTTTAGCTCCCTGACTTAGAAATACCGTTAACACCAGATATCACATCAATCAGCGGATGTAAGATGTTAAGAAAAAATAAATTGTAGATATGATGTGCTTTGACGCACGTGCAACACTGATAGAAATTTTGAACCGTTCAGGCGAGTAATATCTGCGGTTACTGGCTGGCGCCTAGTTGTTGCGCACGTTCCCAGCGGCGTTTAGCCTCATCCTCCTGCTCAACTGTTTCGGTATCCCATCCCTGGCAATGGCGCTGGATGATGTGAAGTAACGCGTTGATATGATCGGAGCGATCATTTAATGCCGGAATGTAATAATACTGTTTACCTCCCGCCTCCAGATACGCATGCCGGTTTTCCTGTTCGATTTCTTCCAGCGTTTCCAGGCAATCTGCGGAAAAACCCGGGCAAATAACGTCAACGCTGTCCACGCCCTGCCAGCCCAGTTCACGCAGGGTCTCAATGGTGTATGGCTTCAGCCATTCTTCGCGGCCAAAAATGGACTGAAACGCCACTTGCCATTCATCTTCCTTTAGCTGCAACTTCTCCGCTACCAGACGCGCGGTTTTCTGGCACTGGCAAAAATAAGGGTCGCCCGTAAGAAGAAATCGTTTAGGCGTGCCATGAAAAGAAAACAAGAGTTGTTTTGGTTTATGATGTTGCGACCAGGCGTCTTCGATGGAATTAGCG
>JAKEGK010000164.1 GCA_022627515.1 Gammaproteobacteria bacterium | reverse complement strand
GGTTTTATTTTGTTACGGTTTGCCCGTTTCAATAAACCGGATTAATTTGGATGCAATTATTCAGGGAAGCTCTGATTAATTATAAAATTCCCCCTCCCTTTTAATGAGGGGGTTAGGGGGAGGGTAAAAGTTTCAAGTTCTTTACACCTCACCCCCGGATCGAGTCCGGGGCAGGCTCTGGCCCTCGGCGTTAGCATCCTGCGTCACTCTGCCTCGTGCATCCTTGCACTCGTCTTCCTCAAGGCAGTAGGAAATAATCAGAGGTTCCTTAGAAATAATTATTGAGAAATTATGGTTTCGAGGTTTCCATCCTGGGTTTTATGGAATGTCGCCGTATTTTGCTCGGCATTCACATCCACGTTGTCCGGCACTTTCTTGATAACAACACCTTCAGGCAGAGAATCGGCCGGTACGGCTGGCACAACGACCGTTGCCGGACCGCGTGCTGTCGCAGAGGGCGCTGCCGCTGCGGCAACAGGTTCTGCAGTTTTCGTTGTTGCAGTTTGATTCGCAGCCGCGGCATCAGGGATGGGTGGCAGCACAGGCTGGTTATCCTGCGGCAGACGTACCGCTTCAATGCCAGGCTGTGGCAATGGCGCCGCAATGGCTGCTGCCGGCCGCGCCTGATCCTTGAATGGAATATCGCGCCCGGCAAATGTATTTGGTTTCAACGCTGCCGGTTGGTCCTTTGGCGTGCCTTGGACAACGGATTTATTACTCGTCCTTGCCGTGGCCGCCGTTTTACCCGTTTTGGCGGTTTGCGTTTCTTCCCTAATACGCGCCTCTGTTTCCTTGATCAACTGCTCCGCGTCCTTGGAGATGTCTTTACCATAATCCTTACTGCTGGATTTACCGCTCATAAAGTTGGCGATTTGCAGCTGCAAACCAATCTGCTGTTGTTCACTCAAGGTATAGTAATAGCCAATGGCCGCTAACAATGGGCTGAACCACAACAGGATTTTAACTTTCTTCATCAAATCCTGAATTTGTTTGCGGCGGCTTACCGGGATACTTGCCGGATTCTTGATTGCATAGGGATTAGTGTCCCTGCCCTGAAATATGGAACGATCGTGTCTGTCTTCCGGTTTTTGGATCGTATCACGTCCAAAAAACTGTTCCCGCGCCTTGCCGGCATCAGGCGCGATAATACTTTGCACCTTATCATCCTGCCGGATACCAAGGGCGGCTTCCCACATCACCTGATCAGACACCCAGACGCTTTGGACTGCCGGTTCATCATCACGCTCCAATACATCATCTTTCTTGCGATCGTCACTCATAGCTTTAATCAGGTCTGTTGCGCCTCTGGCTTGTTTACCCGTATCAATATTGGTGAACAGCAGGCTCATTTCATCTTGCGCCTCAAGATCGGTCTGAGGCTCATTGACGAAAAAGTCCATATTTTCTTTGTGGCTTTTTTCAACTACTTGTTTTTTAAGCACCCGTCGCCTGGTGGTTTCACTGGTTTTCCGGGCTATATTCTTATCGACCGCGTTGCGTGCCGCCTTTATCGATTCCTTGATGGCTTTTTCAGCCTTGATTCGCTGCACTTCGGCGGCTGCTTTCAAGCGCTCAATTTCCCGTTCGGCCTGACGGCGCGCCTTTTCGGCGATTTCCGCCCGCTTTGCCTCTTCACGCGCGATCCGGGCAGCCTGTTCCACTTCTGCCTGACGGCGCGCCGCTTCCTCCGCGCGCGCCTGCACTATTTCGCGTTGAAACATTTCCTGCGCTTCACTGAAAGCCATATCAGTTTGGGCCTTCAGCCGTTTGACTTCTTCTTCGGCGAGAATCCGCGCCTGCACCGCTTCCTGCGCCTTTTGTGCTTCTTCCTGGGCGCGAGCAATCGTGTTTTCGATCTGCTGTTGCTTCAGCGCCAGGTCTCTGGCTTGATCGCGGACCGCCTCATTCTCGATTGCGGCGCGCTCGACATCGGCGTTCAGTTGCTCCTGCGCCAGGCGGTTCAGGTTTTCAACTTCCTTGCGAAGCCGGTTGATTTCATCCTGAGCGGATTGCTGCGCAGCCTCGGCGGTTTCCACGCGTCTGGTTTCTTCCGCCAGCCGTTTGCCGATAGCGGCTATTTCCGCCTGTTTACGGTTGACTTCGGCATCGTCAATTTCAGCGTTCCCTGCCAGTGAAACGCCTGCGTGATCCTTGACGTGACGCGCCTGTTCAATCTCGGCTTTAAGACGCGCAATTTCCTGCTCCGCATCATACCGCGCTTCTTCCGCAGCCATGGCGCGCAACGACGCTTGCTCGGCGACCCGCGCGATATCGTCCAGCTCTGCCTGTTTGTTTACCAGTTCTTCCGCGCGCGCGCGCGCCACTTCGTGTTCCATTGCGGAGCGGGAAATATCCGCGTTTAACTGTTTTTGCAGTTTTTGTTGCGTCTGTTCGGCTTCATTTTTCAGACGCTCGATTTCTGACTCCGCGCGCAGACGGGCTTCTTCAGCTAAGCGCGCCCGTTCAATTTCCTGTTGCGCCTTTTGTTCGGCCTGATCGATTTCAGACTGTTTTGCGGCAAGTTCCCTGGCGCGCCGTTCTTCCGCTTTGCGTTCAGCCATTTTGCGTGCCGCGTCTGCAATACGCAAGGCTTGTTCTTCAATGCGCGCCCGTTCGCTGGCGGCTTCCCGCCGGACGCGCGCGATTTCTTCTTCAGCCAGGCGGCGCGCTTCTTCGGCGGCGTGCGCCCTGGCAGCTTCCTCTTCCGCGCGGCGAACGGCCTCTTCAATTTCCATCTGTTTTTCCGCCAATGCCTGCGCTTTTTGCCTGGCCGCTTCCTGCTCCGCCTCACTACGTGCCTGGTCAGCCGCAATCCGCACTTGCTCTGCCGCCTGATTGCGGGCAATTTCCGCATCATGGCGCATTTTCTCTATTTCCGCTTCCGCCAGCCGGCGGGCTTTTTCCGCTTCGATTGCCCGTTCGGCCGCCAGCATAGCCTGACGAATCAGTTCTTCCTGCTGGGCTTGCCGGATTGCGAGTTCTTCAGCGTGCAACCGGGCGGCCTTGTGTTCCGCTTCGGTGCAGGCGGCATCGGCGGCAATTTTCACCTGTTCGTCCAATTGACGGCGGGTTACCGCCGCTTCTGACTTCAAGCGTTTGATTTCCGTTTCCGCCTGTTGACGGGCTTTTTCCGCTGCCTTAATGCGCCTCTTCTCTTCCTGGGAACGTTTTTTCGCGGCTTCACGGTAACGCTGGGCTTCCTGTTCCGCAAAAATCTTGAATG
The DNA here is from genome assembly GCA_022627515.1 of Gammaproteobacteria bacterium. GTDB lineage: Bacteria > Pseudomonadota > Gammaproteobacteria > SZUA-152 > SZUA-152 > JAKEGK01. The sequence goes on along the minus strand of JAKEGK010000164.1, from coordinate 8,995 downwards.
CTTCGCTGGATTTGCGCGCTTTTTCACGTGTATGTTCCAGCGCTTCCTGCATTTCGATCTTTAATCGGGCATTCTCTTCCTGCGCCTCATGATAGGCGGTTTCGGCATAATGCGCGCGTTGCGCTTCTTCTTCGGCCTGACGGATCGCCTCTTCAACTTCCGCTTGCTTGCAGGCCAGTTCTTTTTCCCGCAGACGCGCCGCTTCCTTGCTGGCATCGAGCCGCGCCGCTTGCGCGGATTGCCTGACAGCCAGCTCTGCTTCTTTGCGTGCCCTTTCCGCCGCAATCCGCACCTCTTCGGCTTCCTGGCGTAACCGCGCCAGTTCCTTTTCCGCGTGCCTGCGGGCTTCCATTGCCGCTTGAGATCTTTGCGCTTCCTGTGTCAACCGCTGCTTGGCGCGGGTGAAAATGGCGTTCACGCGGGGATCGTTCATGAATTCTTCGTCGGTTAACGATTCGTTCTCTGTTCCAGGCATTTGCGCCAGTTGTTCCTGCCGCTCCAAAGCCTCCAGCTCGTCATATTCATCATAGACGTCAAACTGAACCGCATTGGCATCCTCATCTTGCAGGGGAGATTTGCTAAAACTCACAACGTTATCGACGGTTGGGATATTATCCAGATTGTCAATGTTTCCATTACCGCGCAGCACTCCGCCGGGCAGGCCAAGCAAGCCCCGCTCCAGCACGACGGCGTCCAGGCCTTGCTGGCACAACAGGAAAGCGGCAGCGGAAGCGCGTCCGCCATTGTTGCTGACAATGACGTACTGTTTGTGGCTGTCAAAATAATCAATTTTTCCCCGCAATTCAGGCAGAGGAGAATTCTCACTGTTTCTTATTCCATCGCTGATATATTCCTCATAGGAACGCACGTCCAGAAAAACACTCTTGGGATTTTTCACGACATCCTTGTAACTGACAATTTGCACCAGCGGTTCAGCCAGCAAACGGGTAAAGTCGGGACGCGATAGACGCATCAGCAGTCCGCTTTCGATCATTGTGACGGTGGCGCCACGCGTGTCATGCATGATCAACGCTTCTTCACCAAAGCCCGCGCCAACCGACAATATGGCGACTTCGATTTCGGGAGACGTTGGCGTGGGTTTGCGGCTAACGCGGCATTTACCACGTTTTACAATGTAATAATAACCGTCGTCATCGCCCTGCCTGACAATCACATGGCCGGCTTTGACGGGTATTTCTTCCAGGCGCATCATCAGCGCCTGAATATTCTGTGCGCGCAATTTCAGGAATGCCTTGGATTGTAAAAACATGGTCATCCAGTCGTTGTCATCATCCCCCTCCAGCTCCGCGATTTCATAACCGGAACCGTCGTTCCAGTGCAGCACCTGATCAAGAGTTTCGGAATCAATGACTAACAGGCTGACGGCTGTTTTTGCTGTGGCGCTTGCCTGGCGGGGCTGTTCAGGAACCAGGGCATTGCGCGCCTGATTGGTTTCCGCGGTGATAATCCGCTGGGTGCCGCTGCGAAAGGTTAACGTGACCTGGCCGGACATCAGGTAAATGGTCCGGTTATCGCGGTCACCGATCTGAAACAGTTTTGTTCCCGCGTCGTATTGCTCCACTTTGCAGGTGCGCGCGATTTTATTAAAACGTTCCGCGTCGAGATCTCCCAACGGCGCAAAGTTTTTCAAAAATTTGTCATCAAGTATTTGCTTCGCTGCGGTCATTGTTCTTCCTCAGAAACATCTCCAAGATTCCTGTCTATATCTTCCCCGGTTTATTTCAACCGACTTTTTTAACGGGCGATTTAGGGCAGTTCTTGATATGAAATACCTCGTTCTGTGAAGTCTAGTGGCTTGTATTTACGGGAGTTGTGAAGGTATTCACATTAGCCGCCGGCCGGTGACCGACTGCGTCATAAAACGGGCAATCTGTGTCAATAAAATGCGCTTGCAAGCGCATTAAAGTTTCTTAACTTGACTTTTAAGTGGCTGTAGTTAAGGGGAAAAAACGGTGAATATCAGAATTTTTGAAAGGATGTTTTTGAAACTGTGACTAACTCTTCACTTTTAATATGATCGGCTCGATATTTTCCGCTTGTAACCGGCTGCGGATTTTGTTCATTTCCCTTTCGCTGAGAAGCGGGCCGATCCTCACCCGATGCCAGACTTCCGATTGGTTCAGAATCACTTTTTCAATATTGGCTTTAATACCTATCAGAGCAAGGCCCGCTTTCAGGCGGTCAGCCTCCTGAAAATCCTTGAATGAACCCGCCTGCAGGATGTAGCTGAACGGGGCTGAGGATTCCGCAGGTTCAGTGGCGCTGGAAGCAGATTCCCTTGGTTGAGCGGGTTCGGTTTTTGCGACATCCACACTCAGATTTGGCAACAACTTGTAAAAATCGAAACTGGATTTGTTCTCATCCGCTGACTTTGTTTGCGCTGGTGTTTGTGGTTGTACTTGCGTTAGTGAGTTTTTGCTCTCTGCCGGTTTAACGTCAAAGGCATTAGCAGGCTGCGCCAAGGTCTTGGCCCGCTCATATTGGTCCAGGTAATAAATCAAACTCGCGAATCCACTGATCGCGGCTGCGGCAAACAACCACATCCAGAAAGGCATTGGCCGTGTACCGGGGCTGAATACTTCAGCGTGTTTATAATCGCGAGACATGTGCAGTCATTCCCTTTACATGGATTCCGGCGCGGACACTCCAAGTATAGTCAAGCCATTGCGAATTACTTGCCGGACTGCAAGAATCAGGCTTAACCGCGCGTTACGCAGCGCATCGTTTTCCACGATAAACTGGTGCGCATTGTAATAAGTATGAAAATCATTGGCCAGATCACGCAGATAATGCGCGATCTGATGGGGCTCATGATTGCGCGCGCCCGACTCGACAATTTCCGGATATTTTGACAGGCTGGTGATGATGTCAAGTTCATGCTGTTCGGTCAGCGAGGCCAGATTATCCAGACCCTGCCGCTGATCATAGTTGAGGGATTTCTCGTTCAATTGCCGCAACACGCTGCATACGCGCGCATGCGCATATTGAATGTAGTAAACCGGATTATCGCTGCTTTCCGACTTGGCCAGTTCCAGATCGAAATCCATATGCTGTTCGCACTTGCGCATGACATAAAAGAAACGCGCGGCATCCTTGCCCACTTCCCCGCGCAGCTGGCGCAAGGTAACAAATTGCCCGGACCGCGTCGACATTTGCACGCGCTCCGCGCCGCGGTACAAAATCGCAAATTGCACCAGCAGGATTTCCAGGGTGGAAGGATCAAAATTCAATGCCTGCAAGGATGCTTTCAGCCGCGCGACATAGCCGTGGTGATCCGCGCCCCAGATATCAATTATCTGGTCATAGCCGCGGCGGATTTTATTAAGATGATAGGCGATATCCGCGGCGAAATAAGTCGGTACTCCATTTTCGCGCACCAGCACGCGGTCTTTTTCATCTCCAAACTTTGATGACGCGAACCACAGGTTCCCGCCCTTATCATAAGTATGTCCGGCATTGCGCAATGAAGTCACCGCATCGAGCACGGCGCCGGATTTTGCCAGCGAACGTTCGGAAAACCACTCATCATACTCCACACCAAACTCTGTAAGGTCACGCTTGATGTCATCCAGAATGGCGTCAAGCGCCGTGTCCAGCATAACGCGGAATCCGGTATTGCCAAGAATTTCCTGCGCGCGGTCTATAACGCCATCAATATGCGCTTCCTTGTCACCCAGGCCATCCGGTGTGGCATCCGGCGGCAGTCCGTTAAAAATCATTGTCGGCGCGCAGCGGAACTTCTCGCTATGATCACGATGCACGGTGGCGGCGATATCAAATACGTAATCGCCTTTGTAGCCATTCGAAGGAAAATCAACCGCCTCGCCACAGAGTTCGAGGTAACGCAGCCAGACGCTGGCGGCGAGGATATTCATTTGCCGGCCGGCGTCATTCACATAATATTCACGGTGTACCGAAAATCCCGCAGCGGCCAGCAGGTTTGACAATGCCGCGCCAAAGGCAGCCCCCCTGCCGTGACCGACATGCAAAGGCCCGGTGGGATTAGCCGAGACAAATTCGACCAGCACGCGGCGGTTTTTTCCCAGATCGGAACGGCCAAATTCACCGCCCTCCTTGTGAACGCTTTTTATTACCGTGTAACTGGCGTCAGGAGTCAGAAAAAAATTGATAAAACCGGGACCGGCGATTTCCGTTTTTTTGACATTCTCATCAGCCGGCAATGCGGCCACGATGCGGGCGGCCAGTTCGCGGGGATTGGTTTTAGCGGCCTTGCCAAGCGTCAGCGCGATATTGGAAGCGTAATCACCGTGACCGGAATCACGGGTCCGGTCTATCTGCACGTCGGCTTCAAGATCTTTAGGCAGTTGATCGTTACGCTTGAGTTGTTCAAGCGCCTGGATAATCAGTTTTTGTAATTGGTGTTTCATAGACAGGGAAATTGGAAAAAGTGGATATCAGGCCGATAAAACCGGCACATTATACAATCTCTTTTTCGGATTTGCTTGTGTTTGTTGGTGGTAATATCACTTGAAAGTATTGTTTATATAGATACTTGAAGTTAATAAACGTCGACCGGATCAACGTCGATGGACCAGCGCACCTTACGGCCCAATTTGGAATGTTCCAGCGCCAGTACCCAGGGGTGTAAGAGCTTGTGCAACGCAGCCCGGTTGCCGGACTGGATAAAGAGCTGCGCGCGATAACGGCCGGCGCGTTTTTCCATGGGGCTCGGCAACGGACCCAGCAATGCAATACCCGGTGCCGCCAATTCCTGGGCGAGGGCTTTGGCCTCGCGTAAAAACTCCAGCGGTTGAGCCGCATTGACCGCCTCGGCTCGCAACAAAGCCATGTAACTGAATGGCGGCAAACCCGCCTGTTCCCTTTCCTGCAATGCCTGCTGGGCAAATTGGGCATAACCGGAATTCAGTAAGGTTTGCAGCAATGGATGATCCGGATAATGTGTTTGCAGCATGACTTCACCCGGCTTTTCCGCGCGCCCGGCGCGCCCCGCCACCTGCACGATCAATTGCGCGGTTTTTTCCAGCGCGCGGAAATCCACGCTGAATAATCCCTGGTCGACATTGAGAATACCCGCCAATGTCACGTCCGGAAAGTGATGGCCCTTGGCCAGCATCTGGGTACCGAGTAATATTTTCGCTCCGCCCTCATGCACTTCCTGTAATAAACTTTCCAGTGAGCCTTTGCGCCTTGTTGTGTCACGATCAATCCGGACGACAGTGGTGCCGGGGAAGTGTTTTAACAATGCCTGCTCGATCCGTTCCGTGCCTTCACCTACTGGAATCAACGCCGTGGAACGGCAATCCGGGCAGGATTGTTCAGCGCGGCGTTCGGCGCCGCAATGATGACAACGCAACTGGTTTTTCGCGCGGTGATAGGTCATATGCGCTTCACAGCGCAAACAACGCGCGATCCACCCGCAATCATGACATAACAAAGTGGGCGCAAATCCCCGCCGGTTGATAAACAATAAAACCTGGTGCTCCCTGCCAAGATGCTGCTTCATCGCGTCCAGCAATTGCCGCGACAATCCGTCAAACAGCGGTTGTTTGCGCAAATCGATCAACTGCATGCGGGGCGGTTTGGCGGCGCCAAAACGTTGCGTCAACTTCAGGTCCTGGTAGCGTCCCTGATTAACATTGTGCAAACTTTCGAAAGATGGCGTTGCTGAACCCAGCACCACGGGTATTTTCAGTAACTGGGCGCGCATCACCGCCATGTCGCGCGCGGAATAGCGGAATCCTTCCTGTTGTTTGAATGAAGTATCGTGTTCTTCATCGACAACGATTAATCCCAGGCGCGGCAATTGCACAGTAACAGCGGAACGCGTTCCAATGACGATATCCACTTCGCCTTCCATTGCCGCCAGCCAGGCATCCAGCCGTTGCTTATCGGTCAATTGCGAATGCAATACGGCAATTGATTGGGAAAAACGCGCCTGAAAGCGCCGGGTTAATTGCGGCGTTAAATTGATTTCCGGCACCAGCACCAGCGCCTGCTGGTTGCTCTGAATCAACGCGGCAATGATTTCCAGATAGACTTCCGTTTTGCCGCTGCCTGTTACACCTTCCAGCAGGAACGGTTTAAATGAATCAAACGAGTTGCATACCGTCTGCATTGCAGACCACTGATCTTCATTTAACGCAATCGATACATCTATGCCATTATTGCCTTCAGGTTTTGTATTCAGCAGGCGCGGAACCTTTATCGTTTTGCAGCCCACCCATTCCTTGGCCAGTAACCGCTTCATAGTGGCGCGCCAGTTTCCGATGGATTGATCCAACACCGTTTCACGCAAACCTTCCGGGCTCTTTATCATGTGTTCCAGCAACTCAACCTGGGCTGGTGCGCGCGTAAGCGTTGCAACGTCCACCGAGCGGCCCTTATCGGTGAGACACCACACAGTTTCCTGGGCGGGCGAAATGGTGTTCTGCGCCCGCAGTAAGGTAGGCAATGCATTAACCACCACCTCACCCAGAGGATGGTGGTAATACTCACCCGCCCACTGCAGCAGTTTCAGCGTATCGGGTGATACTGCTGGCGTGCTATCCAGGCATTCGAAAACTTTTTTAAGCTTGCCGGCGGGCAAATGACTTTTATCAGCTATATCGACCAACACCCCAACCAGCCTGCGCTTGCCAAACGGCACCAGCAGCCGCATACCGGGCTGTAAGGTTGTTATATCGGTTTCTGCGCCGGGCAGGTAATCAAATACTTCACGGGTGGGAACATCCAGCGCAATGCGAAGTATAGAGGTAGAAAAAAGTTTGCCGCAGGACATGCGGCAAACTTTAGCAGTTCGTGTTGTAAAAACAAATTAAATCAGAAAATAACCGATATTTTATCAATCGGTAACATTCACAATTGCGAGGGGCGATTCAATACCACTCGGTGATGTCATCTTAACGGTTAAAATACCGGTACTGGGAGTATCATCACTGTTCATATAAACGGTTAGTGCATAACCATCACCAATATTTGTACTGCAATCAGTTGGCACGGTAAAACTGGATGTCCCGGCTATTGTACCATTGGTTGTTTCCACAACGATATTGGTTCCCGTGGCTGGATATTGCCCTATCGTTCCCCTCACTTCGATTGGAATCCCTACCGGCGCCGCATCCGAAGCCGGCAATACAGGGAGAGCGGCTCCCCCGTTAATAACCGCGACGTTTCCTGTGGTCGCCATGATGATTACCCCAAGTTCGCGTACATGCAGCGACGTGGCGGTTGCGCAATTTCCTGAACTGAGTTGGCAGGCTACACCGGTCCACCCGCCATCAGCAGGTGAATAAGCACCGTCTTCGTTAAAATCCAGGTATTCTTCAGAACCCGCGTCGCGTACACCATCTTCATTATCATCACGAAAGGCTTCTGGCAAATCAGCGCCAGCGGTATCGCCCGCATCATAAAGACCACTGCTGTTATCATCGTGGTAGCTCTCGTTACCGATAGCGGTCGCCAAAATCGTGCTACGGCCATTCACTGGAGGACGGGGATTCTGGCTAGTCCAGGTTACCGAGCATGTCCCGCCTGATGTATTACAGGACCCAACAATAGAACCACCTTCGGTGGTAAAGGATATCGCCGTTCCGTCCGGAACCGGATTATTAAAGTGATCCGCTGCGTATAAGTTTACGCTGACCGTAACGCCATCAATAGAGTATGACTCAGGCGAACAATCGGATATGGACAATGAAAAACTATCCTGATCGGCCAGTCCGGTGGAAATCACCAGCGCATCTGACTGCGTTGAATAGCTGATAGTAGAATTGACATCAGTAGTGGTTGCAGTAACCTTGACCGGCGTATGGATCGTACCTGACTGTACTATTACGGTAACTTCACCGTTGGTTCCTGTCACACCGGATGCCGACGACAATGCAATGCCACCCAAGGTTGTATCCAGGGCAAAATTAACAATCTGTTGTGGAACCGGTTCTCCGTTATTGTCGAGAACTGCAAACGTTAATGTGGAAGTTTCCTGTAATCCACCGCCGCCAGTACCCGCTATTGCGATTACTTCGGGATCAGCTGAAATAAACTGAATGGAACCCACCGATGCTGGCGCCACAGTAATTGTTCCGGTCGCGGAAAAGATATTTCCAGCTACCACCACGTTGGCGGTAACGGTGTCTGAACCAAAACAACCATTGGCAATGTATGTCGCCTGGGCAAAGCCGTTGCTCACGGTAACTGGAGTGCTTATGGTTGCAGAACCCACTCCGGAACACGCGGACGAAAAAGTAACGCTACCAACGAAGCTTGTGTACAGGACATTACCATTATCGCCGTCCACTAGAGTTGCAGTTACTGTGGTGCTGCCACCGGCAGACAACGGGGCATCACCAGCAGCAACGTCACCGGTGGCAAACTCCAACTGCCCTTGTACAAATGTTGTTGTTGATCCGCTGCCAAATAAAATATTTACGGTAGGAACAGAAATCGTAACAGTCCCAGTTGCGGACAACACAGTGCCTTCAACAGTTGCTGAGGCCGTAATAGTGTCTATACCGGCACAACTGCCGGCAACATAAGAAACATTCGCCACACCGCCACTGGTTCCTGTAGGGTCTGGATTAATTGTGGAAGATGCACAGGATGTGGAAAAATTTACCGAAGTCGAAATCGCATAAGCGGTCTGATCAGCATTTACCAGCGACACCGACAGAGTTGTGCTTGTTCCTGCCACCAGCGTATTGCTACCTATTGAGATTACGCCAACCTGGAACGCCGCGCCGATACCATTGCCGATTGCTTCTCCTGAAGTTGTCGTGGTAGTACCACCAGTCCCGGTTCCACCGCCGGTATTATTACTCGGCTGTACACAATTATCACTTTGACAGACAAAGGCATCCTCGCCGCAACTGGCGGTCAATCCGAGCATCAGCAACAGACAGGCTGCGCCGAAAAGTTTTATGTAACGGTCTTTGGTTCGTACCAGATGTCTGATGCCCTTCATTGTCTACCTGCCTTCTGTGTTGAATCCATCTGT
>JAKEGK010000163.1 GCA_022627515.1 Gammaproteobacteria bacterium | reverse complement strand
CAAGGATTCAACCGCTGGGTGAACTTGCATGGTTTGTTGACGGCGACGCCGCCAGCCTGTTGCCTGCTGATTTAACTAAAACCAAATAGACTAATTCTACTTTGTTACTTTAATTTATATTAATGAACAATCCCGTACGGGACGCGGAGGCATCTGGCAAGATACGCCGTAAATACCTCCATTCTTGTTTTCAAGAGAATGCTCGATGGCGGCATACCCGAAGGGCACTTGTGACCTTCAGGTTATAAAGCCCTGCCGCCAACGGTCTTGCCAGACGCCTCCGCGTCCCGTGCTGTGCACGCGGCTATTTAATGTAGCAAAGTAGAACTAAGCAGCAGAGGGCTAAACTCAACATGAAAATTCTGGCAGGGGACATCGGCGGAACCAAAACTCTGTTGCAGCTGGCTCACTATAGCGATAACCGGTTTTCCGTTCTTGCCGAGACGCGGTTTGAAAGCCGGTCCTTCGATACCTTTGAGGCGGTATTGGAAACGTTTCTCAGCCAGAATGCTCTTGAGCGAGACAACATTGGTTCGGCCTGTATTGCGGTGGCCGGCCCGGTGGAGCAGCAACAGGCCAAGGTCACCAATTTGCCCTGGCGCCTCGATGCCAGCCATCTCGCCGGTGTTTTTTTCATCCCCCGTGTAGTATTGGTTAACGATTTTCAGGCAATTGGTTACGGCATAGAACAGCTTACCGATTCAGATGTGGTGACACTGCAGGCGGGCAATGCCGTTACCCACGGGGTCCGGGCGGTAATCGGCGCCGGTACGGGGGTCGGTCACGCCATCATGGCGTGGTGTAACAATCATTACCAGGTTTTATCATCCGAAGCCGGACATAGCAGCTTTGCGCCGGTGAACGCGCTGCAAAGAGAGTTGCTGGCGTATCTTGAAACGCGATTCGATGTGGTCAGCGTGGAACGGGTTTTGTCGGGACCGGGAATTGAAAACATATTCCGTTTCTTTTGTGGGAGGGAACCCGGTGTATTGACCCGGGAACTGGCCCAGGCCACGCAGCAACATGATATAGCAGCGGCGGTGGTTAAAGCCGCATTGGCAAAACAGGACCCGCTGGCGGTCAAAACACTGGAAATGTTTATCGAAGTATATGGGGCGGCGGCGGGTAATCTGGCCTTGTATGCGCTGGCGAGAGGCGGGATTTACATTGCCGGTGGCATAGCGCCAAGGATCGTTGATCGGTTAACGCAAAGGCCGTTCATCGCGGCATTCAACAATAAAAGCAACATGCAGCCGTTGTTATCGAATATTCCCGTCAAAGTTGTGATGAATCCGCAAGTGGGTTTGCTGGGAGCGGCCGTTTACGCAGTGCGTAAAGCATAAGCGGTTTTGCCGGATGCGATTCCAGTGAGGCGGCCTGTAGTTTGCGGGCAACCGTTGTTTGGCTTATGGCTTGCTTGCGTGTGACTGATCCAGCAAGGCCGATTCATACAATGAAACATAGTCGGCCGCGCTGGGCGTCCAGCTGAAATCCCTGCTCATACCGTTTCTTATCAAACGCGACCATTTATTCTGATCCTGATACATATCAATGGCTTTTACGATTTGATTGTAGAGCGCTGTGCCGGAAGTTTGCTTCATGATGAAACCGGTGGCAATGTCCAGGTTAGAATGCTGCTCGTCCACGTCGGTTACCGAATCGGCCAGGCCGCCCACGTTGTTGACAATCGGGATGGCGCCATAACGCAGACTGTAAAGCTGATTCAGGCCGCAAGGTTCAAAACGGGAGGGCATAAGAAACACGTCACAGCCAGCCTCGATTTGATGCGAGAGGGTTTCATCATAGCCAATATGGCATTTGATGGTGGCGGAATGCTGACTGGCAAGTTCTTCGAGTGTGCGTTCCAGTTTGTGATCACCGGCGCCAAGTACAATCAACTGCACGGGTAAATTGTCCAGTTGCGGTATCAGGCTGATGATCAGGTCGATGCCTTTCTGGCCGACCAGGCGACCGATGAATCCGAGCAAAAGTACATCCGGATTAACCGGAAGATCAAAAGCGGCTTGCAAGGCCGGCTTGTTTGGTTTTTTTTGCGCGATGGTTTCTATACTGTAGGTTGATTTTAAATGAGGATCATCGGCGGGATTCCATGCCATGTCATCGATGCCATTGAGAATACCCGATAATTTATTGCCGCGGTGTTTCAACAATCCTTCCAGTCCATAACCGAACTCCGCGGTTTGAATTTCCCTGGCATAGCGCGGGCTGACGGTATTGATGCGGTCCGCGAATACAATACCGCCTTTTATAAATGATAATTGATTGTGGAACTCCAGCGCTTCGGGTGACCATAACTGATCCGGCAATCCGAGAACGTCAAAAATTTCCCGGGGAAACAGTCCTTGATAAGCCAGGTTATGAATGGTGAATACCGTGGCGGGCCGGGCTGTCTCCGATTGCAATAGCGCCGGCGCGAGGCCGGTTTGCCAATCGTTGCAATGAACAACGTCAGGTAGCCAGTTGAGTCCCGCGCGGTCTTGCGCCACTTCACATACGCTGCGGCAAAACAGCGCAAAGCGCTCGGCATTGTCACGCCACGGTTGACCTTCGCTATTGACGTAGGGATTGCCACTGCGCTGGAAGGCGGGGGGATAATCAACCAGGTAAACGTCGACGCTGGTGCCGGGCAATTTTTTTTTCAGGATGCTGATTTCGCCGGCAATGCCGGGTAAATCGAGAGCCGCGATGCGCTGGGCGCGTTTGGTTTTTTTAAAAATGTCACCATAGGCAGGCATGATAATCCGCACGTCATGGCGCAGATTTTTCAACGCCACCGGCAATGCCCCGGAAACATCGGCAAGGCCACCGGTTTTCATCAGTGGCTGCACTTCGCTGGAGGCAAACAGAATTTTTAACATGTGAGACACGGATTAGTGGATATTGTTATTCATTTTTTATACGTAAGATTTTATACGTGTCTGAAGGATCAAAGTAATTGTTAGTTGCGGGTATCTCTTTCAATCACGATACCGGCAAGGGGTGGCAGGGTAATGCTCAGGGAATAATTTTGATTCATCCATGGCACGGCTTCGGCAAACAGTCCTTGCCCGTTGCCCATATTACTGCCGCCATAGAATTGAGAATCCGAATTCAGTATTTCGCGATACACACCCTCGCGCGGCACGCCAATGCGGTAGTTTTTCCGGGGGACCGGGGTGAAATTCAAAACGACGATCAGGAATTTATCTTTTGCCTTGCGCTGGTAACTGATGATCGATTGCGAGGCGTCATGGCAATCGATCCATTCAAAGCCTTCCGGTTCAAAATCATGCCGGTAAAATTCTTCATGATGACAGTAGAGCCTGTTCAGGTCGCCCACGAGTTGCAGGACGCCATGATGCAGCGGGTACTGCAACACATACCAGTCCAGCGTTGCGTCGTGATTCCATTCCGTGCCTTGCCCGAATTCGCCGCCCATGAAAAGAATTTTTTTGCCGGGGTAGGTGAACATGTAGGTGTACAGGAGGCGCAAATTGGCAAAGCGTTGCCAATCATCGCCCGGCATTTTATTTAAAAGAGAGCTTTTACCGTGCACCACTTCGTCATGGGACAGGGGCAGTACGAAGTTTTCCGTAAATGCATACAATAATCCGAACGTTAACTGATCATGATGGTAATGGCGATGTACAGGATCCTTGGAAAAATAAGTCAAGGTGTCATGCATCCAGCCCATATTCCATTTCATGCTGAATCCCAGGCCGCCCACCCAGGTGGGGCGGGTGACCTGGGGCCAGGCTGTGGATTCTTCCGCGATCATCAGGCAACCGTGGAATTCACCATGTACCACGGTATTCAGTTCGCGTAAAAAATCGATGGCTTCCAGATTTTCATTGCCGCCATGAATATTGGGAAGCCAGTCGCCGGGTTGCCGGGAATAGTCGAGATACAGTATTGAAGCGACTGCGTCCACGCGCAATCCGTCGATGTGATATTCCTGCAGCCAGAATAGTGCGCTGGACAACAAAAAGTTTTTTACTTCGTTGCGGCCATAGTTATAGATCAGCGTGCCCCAGTCCCGATGCTCACCCCGCCGGGGATCTTCGTGTTCATATAGCGGTGTGCCGTCAAATTCCGCCAGCGCGTGCGCATCTTTGGGAAAATGGCCGGGTGCCCAGTCAAGCAATACGCCGATGTTATGGCGGTGACAATAGTCGACGAAATAGCGGAATTCATCGGGTGAACCGAAACGGCTGGTAGGAGCAAAATAGCCGGTGGTCTGATATCCCCAGGAACCATCGAAGGGATGCTCGGTGATAGGTAACAATTGAATATGGGTAAAACCAAGCGCCTGGACGTGGCTGACGAGGCGATGCGCCAGTTCCTTGTAATTAAGGAAGTCGCCATGATCATCACGCTGCCAGGAGCCCAGATGCACTTCGTAAACAGATAGAGGTGTGTGCAGCCAGTCGTTGTTTTTGCGGCGCTCGATCCAGGCGCTGTCCAGCCATTGGTAGGGTGTATCCCCGGCAACGATTGACGCTGTTTTCGGGCGGCATTCAAACGCCTGGCCGTAGGGATCCGATTTTTCGAGAATGCGTCCGCTTCTGCCGCGGATTTCAAACTTGTAGAGTTCACCCGCTTGAAGGCCTGGAATAAACAACTCCCATACACCCGTGCCGCCGCGGCAACGCATGGGGTGACAACGTCCATCCCAGCGGTTGAAGTTACCGATGACACTGACCCGTTCGGCATTGGGCGCCCAGGTCGCAAATAATATGCCGTTCACTCCACCGGACGAATGCGCGTGCGCGCCCAGAATCCGGTAGGCGTGCCAGTGTTTGCCCTCGGAAAACAGGTGCAGGTCAAAATCGGACAACTGCGGCAAAAAACTGTAAGGATCGTGCGTCAGATGTTCATGGCCTGCATCATCGATCCATTGCAATTGATAAGGAGACTGGAGCCGGCCGGCTTCTCCACGCCATTCAAATAAATCAGTATTGGGAATCCGCTGCATGCTGGCGTTGACAGCGGGCAGACGTACTTCGTGTGTCCCGGGAACGAAGGCGCGGACAATGTCAATGCCGCCACTGCTGTGTTTACCCAAAACTGAAAAAGGATCGTGATGCCTGGCATCGATAATTTTTTGCAGTTCAGGATCCGCGAGTTGAACGCCGCGTTGATTTGATGGATTTGTGGTCACCGGGCGAACAACCACGGCAGAGCTGGCCTCGGCAGTGTGAGCATTTGTGATGTTTTGTGAATCGTCCATCAGTATATGAAAAAATTCGTTGTTGGTTGTTGTTGATTAACCTGCCTTGCGGCACAGCTGACATCACACAATAATTGTCCTTGTTGTCAATCGCTGTGCAATATATGCTAACACAAAAATATTATTAAATACGGATCAGGATCAATGTTTTGATATCCTGAACTGCAATACTTAAATTTAAAATATTTCATTTTACTGTTTTTTGAGATCCGCAAATTCCAAATAAATAAATTCCGGCGCGTTTTATGGCGTCAAAAGGAGCAGAGGAATGGCAGGTTCACACACGCGGCGATTTGTCAGCCGGTTGACGCGGAATACCCTGGCGATGATCATGGCCGGTGGCCGGGGCTCACGCTTAAAAGATTTAACGTTATGGCGCGCCAAACCGGCGGTTCCTTTCGCGGGGAAATTCCGCATTATTGATTTTGTTTTGTCAAACTGTGTTAATTCCGGTATACGGCAAATTGGTTTGCTGACGCAGTACAAGTCACACTCGCTGATCCAGCATGTGCAAAGAGGCTGGAACTTCATGCGCGGCGAGTTTGGAGAATTTGTCGAACTGTTGCCGGCGCAACAAAGGATCCAGGAAAACTGGTATGCCGGAACGGTAGACGCGATTTATCAGAACATCGATATTATCCGCAATCATGATCCGGCGTATGTGTTAATTCTGGCCGGTGACCATATCTATAAAATGGACTACGGACCCATGATTGCGGCTCATGTGGACCGTAAAGCGGATATCACCATTGGTTGTATCGAAGTGCCACTGGAAAAGGCGTCATCCTTCGGCGTGATGAGTGTTAACACGGATTGGAAGATTGAACGCTTTGAGGAAAAACCCAAACGGCCGGAACCCGTGCCGCATAATCCCACCATGGCCATGGCCTCCATGGGAATTTATGTATTCAACGCCAGTTTCCTTTATGACCTGTTAATCGCCGACGCGGATGATGAAGAATCTTCCCACGATTTTGGCAAGGACATTGTGCCCAAGCTGGTGGAAAATTATCAGGCCTATGCCTATCCGTTCCGCGACGCCCAACGCGAAAGCACGGCGTATTGGCGCGATGTCGGAACAGTGGACGCTTTCTGGCAAGCTAATCTGGAGCTCATTGGAGTCACTCCGGAATTGAATTTATATGATGAAGACTGGCCCATCTGGACTTACCAGGAACAACTGCCGCCCGCCAAGTTTGTTTTTGATGATGACGACCGGCGCGGTATGGCGGTGGATTCCATGGTGTCGGGCGGCTGCATTATCTCCGGCGCCATCGTGCGCCATTCCCTGTTGTTTTCCAATGTGCATGTTAATGCTTATTCCAAAGTGGAGGATTCGGTGATTCTGCCGAATGTAGAGATCGGCCGCCATTGCAAAATCAAGCGCACCATCATAGACAAGGGCTGCAAGATTCCGGACGAGATGGAAATTGGCATGAATCTGGAGAAAGACCGCGAACGGTTTTATGTGTCTCCGGAAGGCGTGGTGCTGGTAATCCCGGAAATGCTGGGCCAAGAACTGCACCATGTCCGCTAAATCCAGGCTCAATGTTGTGATTTGCTGGCATATGCACCAGCCGTGCTATCACGACCGGCCATCCGGCGAGTATTGCCTGCCGTGGACATACCTGCACGCCATCAAGGATTATGTCGACATGGCGGCGCATCTTGAATCGGAACCCAAGGCGGCGGCGGTGGTAAACTTTGCGCCGATTCTGCTGGAACAGATCAGTGATTACGCGCAGCAAGTGCATAGTTATTTTCACCACGGCTCGCGCATTACCGATCCATTGTTATGCGCATTGTGCAGCGCTGTGCTGCCGGTGGACGCTGTTGAGCGGACCAAGCTGGTTAAAGCCTGCCTGAAAGCCAATAAGGAACGGCTGATTGACCGCTATAAAAATTATCAGCGCCTTGCCAGTCTTGCAGACTGGTTTCTCAAACATCCGGACGCAAACATTTACATCAATGATCAGTTCCTGGTTGATATCGTGGTCTGGTATCACCTTGCCTGGCTCGGTGAAACGGTGCGCCGCAATGACAAGCGGGTTGACGAACTGATAAAGAAAGGCGCCGGTTTCACGCTGCATGAACGCCGGTTGTTGCTGGAAATTATCGGCGGCCTGTTATCCGGCGTCATTCCCCGCTTTAAAGCACTGGCTGAATCCGGCAAAGTGGAATTATCCACTTCACCCTATGCACATCCGATTATTCCCCTGCTGATCGATTTGCAGAGCGCCAGGGAAGCCATGCCCAAGGTCAACATGCCCTTGCTGGAATCCTATCCGGGCGGTGAGCAGCGGGCGCGCTGGCAAATCGAATATGGGCTCGAGGTGTTCGAGCGTCATTTCGGTTACCGGCCAAACGGCTGTTGGCCGTCTGAAGGCAGTGTCAGTGACGCCGCATTGAAATTGTATGAGCAATGCGGATTCCGCTGGGCGGCCAGTGGTGAAAATGTGATTCGCAATAGCTTGCACCAGGCTCCCGCCAAGGCTGGACTGGAGCATGATCCCCTTCATTTTCGCGCATTTTGCCTGGAGGGTCATGAAATGGCCTGTTTCTTCCGCGATGATGGCCTGTCGGACCTCGTGGGTTTTACCTATTCCACCTGGCATGCCGATGATGCTGTCGCCAACCTGGTGCATCATCTGGAAAATATTGCCGTCAGTGTGGAGAAAAATGCCAATCAGCACGTGGTGTCCATTATTCTGGATGGCGAAAACGCCTGGGAATACTATCCTGAAAACGGCTACTATTTTTTGAACGCGCTGTATAATCGAATCGCCAGTCATCCCAGACTCAACCTGACTACGTTTTCCAGTTGCCTCGAACGTCATGTGCCCAAGATGCCATTACCGCATGTGGTCGCGGGCAGTTGGGTGTACGGCACGTTTTCGACCTGGATTGGCGACGCGGACAAGAACCGGGCGTGGGATATCCTGGGTGATGCCAAACGCGTTTTTGACAAGGTCATGGTAACGAACCGTCTGTCTGATGAATTGCGTGATGCGGCGGAAATTCAAATGGCCATTTGTGAAGGTTCTGACTGGTTCTGGTGGTTTGGTGACTACAACCCGGGAGAAACCGTGAGCGATTTTGACCACCTGTTCCGTATGCAGCTCGTTAATCTCTACGAGATCCTGGGTGAGGAGCCGCCGGAGTATCTGTCGCATGCGTTTGCGCACGGGCGTGGCGCGCCGCAATTGGGTGGTGTAATGCGCCGGGGCACAGAACAGATATAGACGGGCAATATTGCCACACAATACAATTTAACCAGTCCAGAAAAAAAACCGGTAATGACCGAGACCAGCGAGCAAGAGACGCGTTATAAATCCCCATTACATCAACGCCGGGCCGGCGTTATTTTGCATCCGACCTCCTTGCCGGGTAAGTGCGCGCAGGGAGATCTTGGCCCTGATGCCTGCCGGTTCGCCGATTTCCTCAATGACTGTGGTATCAGCGTGTGGCAGATGTTGCCGGTGGGACCCACCCACGAAGACCGTTCGCCTTACATGAGCTTATCAGTTGATGCCGGAAATCCCGGACTTATCAGTCTTGAATTGCTTCATCAATGGGGTTGGTTGGGGGAAAAACAGTTAAACGGGTCAGCAGGCCCTGCGAAGAAAAAACGCTGCATAATTGAAGCCTACCAGGGTTTTCTGCGACAGAACGACCCGGAACAACTGCAGGCGTTGCAGCAGTTCGTTGCGGAAAACGCGGACTGGCTGGAAAATTACGCTTTGTTCACTGTGTTGCGGCATCACTTTCAGCGGTTGACCTGGAACCAGTGGCCGGAACCGTACCGCCATCGCGAAGCTGCGACAATCGCCAAAGCAAAGCAGCAATTCCGTTCCGGTATCGACGAAGTCTGTTTCGAGCAGTTTGTTTTTTACCGGCAATGGGCTTTGCTTAAACAGTATGCCAATGAACGGCAAATCCAGATGGTGGGAGACATGCCGATTTTTGTCGCGCATGACAGCGCGGAAGTGTGGCAGCACCAGGAATATTTCGATCTGCATCCCGATGGTTCTCCCAACACCGTGGCCGGGGTGCCGCCCGACTATTTTTCCAGGACCGGCCAACGCTGGGGAAATCCGCTGTACCGGTGGGACAGAATGGCGGATGATCATTTCAAATGGTGGATAGACCGGTTTCGTGTTGCGTTAACTTTGTATGATGCGGTGCGCGTGGATCACTTCCGGGGCTTTGAAGCATTTTGGGAAATTGACGCCAAAGAAGACACCGCCATGAACGGCCGCTGGGTAAAGGCGCCGGGAGACGCGCTGTTTTCCATCCTGCAGCAATCCCTCGGCGAGTTGCCGATTATCGTGGAAGATCTTGGCACCATCACGCCGGATGTGCATGCGCTGCGCGAAAAATTCGGCTGGCCCGGCATGAAAATTCTGCAATTCGCGTTTGACGGTTCCGAAGACAATCCTTATTTACCCCACAACCATGTCAGGAAATGCGTGGTGTATACCGGCACCCATGACAATGATACAACGCTCAGCTGGTATGAAGAATTGCCCGATCATATCCGGGAAAACATCATTGAATATTTGAATCATCCCGGTGAACCCATGCCCTGGGCGCTGGTGGAATGCGCGTTCCGTTCGGTCGCGGACTGGGCGATTGTGCCCATGCAGGATCTTCTGGCGCTGGGCAAAGGGCACCGTATGAACACCCCGGGGGTCACCGAAAACAACTGGCGCTGGCGTTTTCAATGGGATCAGCTGCCAGCGCATCTTGCGGATAAGGTTCGCGGCATGGTGATTCAGTTTGAACGCGATGTGCAGTCATAATCACCAGTCACCAGTCACCCATCACCAATGCAAATCACCAACGCCGGATTGCCTGCGTCTAAATAAGCGCCGTCAGGATCAGATCCAGATCATATATCCGGTTTCAAAGCGGTTGGCCAGTAAGCGGTGCGAGGGGTACATCCGCAACTGATACAGTTGTTTGCCAGGCAGGCTTGGTTTCAAATTGATGCTGAACAGGGTTTCTCCCTTGTCATTATTGCCAATAGCATCAAAAATGAAATGTTCATGCGGTGTGAACTCGCCGGGCTTGCTTTCATCGCCAACAATGCATTCCACAATCACGTCATCGGGCTTCAGGTCCGCCAGGTCCACCGCAATACGGATTGGCAGCGAATCACCGGCTAGGATGCGGTCGGGAGATTCATCGATGCGCCGCATTTTAACTTTCGGCCAGATTTGCGCAATCTTCTTTTTCCATACTGCCAGTTCGCGCGCCGGTTCGTGGTTATTGGCGTTTAATAATTTATGATGGTTATTGGCCCGGCTGTAAAAGTGGTTAACGTAATCTTTCACCATGCGCTGGGCATTGAAATTGGGAATAATGCTGCGCATGGACGCTTTGGACATTTGCACCCATTTCTGGGAATAACCGCGGCCGTCCCGGTCGTAGTACATGGGGATGACCTCATTCTCGATGATGTCCAGCAAATCCTTGGCTTCTTCCTGGTTACGGTAGTTGGCGTCGAACTCCTTGCCATGAGGCGCGATCGCCCAGCCGTTATCGCCTGTATAACCTTCCCCCCACCAGCCGTCCAGAACGCTCAGGTTAATCACGCCGTTGATACCGGCTTTTTCTCCCGATGTGCCGCTGGCTTCGAGCGGATATTCAGGCGTGTTAATCCAGACATCAACACCCGAAACCAGTTTGCGCGCCAGCGACATGTCATAGCCTTCCAGCAACAGGATACGGCCTTCAAATTCCGGGCGCCGGGAAAATTCGTGAATAACGCGGATCAAATGCTGGCCCGGCTGATCATGCGGATGCGCCTTGCCGGCAAAGATGATAATCACCGGGCGTTTGGCGATATTGAGAATTCTGGCCAGTCGCTGCGGATCGGAAAACAGCAGGGTGGCGCGTTTATAAGTGGCAAAACGCCGGGCAAATCCCAGTGTGAGTATGTCGGTTTCCCGGGGCTCGATAAAACGCACCAGGCGTTTTACCTGCGCCTCACTGCAACCGTTGCGGCGCATCTGTTGCACGGCCCGGCGCCAGACGTGTTCCATCATCTCTCCCTTGATGGATTGGCGCAGGCTCCAGTAACGATGATCCGGGATCTCTTCAATACAATGCCAATAGTCCACGTTGGTGAGTTTGTTGCGCCATTCCTTGAAGCGCATATCAAACAGGTTAACCCATTCCCGCGCCAGAAACGTCGGGACGTGCACGCCATTGGTGACATAAGATATCGGATTTTCAATATGGGGGATTTGCGGCCACACATAGCCTTCCATTTTGGAAGCGACATCGCCATGGATGCGGCTTACGCCGTTCTGAAACCGCGAGCCGCGCATCGCCAGCGCTGTCATGTTAAATCCGCCCTGATAACCCGGGCTTATTCCCAGGGAAAGGAATTCATCGCGGCTGATTCCCAGGTGTTTCTCATAATTGTCCAGGTACCGGTCAATTAATGCGTGTTCAAAGATGTCATGCCCCGCGGGCACTGGCGTATGGGTGGTGAAAACGGTTCCCGCCGCCACCAGTTCCAGCGCGCTATAAAAATCCATTCCATTCAGAACATGCTGATAACAGCGTTCAACAATCTGAAAGGCTGAGTGGCCTTCGTTAATATGCCAGACGGTCGGTTTCAGCCCCAGGGCGCTCAGGGCGCGGACCCCGCCAATTCCCAGCACGATCTCCTGTTGAATCCGCGTGCTCCGGTCGCCGCCATAGAGGCGGTGCGTAATGGAACGCATCTCTTCGCTGTTTTGCGGCAGATCCGTATCCAGCAGGTACAGCTTGATACGGCCCGCGCGCGCTTCCCATACCTTGATCGTAATTGTCTGGCCGCTGCAAATCACGCTCACCTGCACTTCATTGCCGTTGGGATCCAGAGCCGGTGATATGGGTAAATCCTCAAAATGCATGGTGCCGTAGTGCGGTATCTGATTGCCGAGGTTGTCGATGGTCTGGGTGAAATAACCCTGGCGGTACAACAGGCCTACCGCAACAAACGGAATGGCCATGTCGCTGGCGGCCTTGCAATGGTCGCCCGCGAGAATTCCCAGGCCCCCGGAGTAAATGGGCAGGCTTTCGTGGAAGCCAAACTCGGCGCAAAAATACGCGACAAGATCGGTTTCGGGATTAAGTTTGCCGAAGGCGGGTTTTCTCGGCGGTATTTTATAGGTATCGTAAACAGACAACACGCGGTTGTAATCTTCCATGAATACCTGATCGTGCACCGCCTGTTCCAAACGTTCCTGGGATACCCGGCGTAAAAATACCTTGGGGCTGTGGCCACTGGTTTGCCAGAGATCGTCATCCAGGCGGTGAAACAAGGCGCGCACATTGCGATCCCAGCTATAAAGCAGATCATTGGCCAGCTCTTCAAGCCGGGCAAGCTGGCTGGGGATTCTGGGCTGGATTTCCAGTGAAAACAATTTTCCGGTCATTAATAAATCCTTGTGTTGCCGTTGCAAACCTTCAATATTGCGGTTTGAGCAGTTGCGGCAATGAAATTAGAATATAGCTGCAATTACAATGGAAAGCGCGATTCTAACTGAAAATTGCTTCTTTTGCGCCCGATTGAGACAGGTTAGATAATGACCAAGTCAGCGCTGCCGCGGCGATCGCTAAAACAAAAATCAGTGATTGGCATTTCGCGCTTTGCTGCAAACACAAATACTGTAACCATACTAAGTGCAACCAGTGTGCCACAGCTTCCAGACATAATTTGACCTGGCAACCACCAGCATGCGACTAAAAGGTAGTGTAGAAAAATTGCGCGTTTCATTCATGATAAAACGGCCACAACGATTATTTTTTATAATGTACCTGCTATTGGCGGCGCCGGCAGCAACTATGGTGGCGTGCCAGAATAAGTCAGCCGATAAAACCGCCGCGCAAACTGGTGCAAATCCGCAATCACCAGCGGTCAACCACGGTGCGTTGGTGAGCGATTATGGTGCCATGGTGCTGGTGCCGGCCGGACCGTTTGTATTAGGCAGCAATAAAATTGATGACTCGGGCAAACAACAGGAATATGGCCTGGTGAATCCGTTGTATGTGGATGAACATCCGCAACAAACTCAGGTTCTGGACGGATTTTTAATTGACAAGTACGAAGTGACCAACGCGGCTTATAAAAAGTTTGCAACGCAAACTCAGCGCAAGGAACCTTTTAGCTGGAGCCAGAACGGTTACAACCTGATCCGGGAACGCCTGGAACTAACCGATCTCGATACCCTGCGCTGGATTGCCGCGGAGTATTTCAAGCTGGATATGGATGTTGCCACCCTGTCCAGGCCGGCCTTATTGCAGGCCATGTTGAAGGATCAGCAAATCAAGGATACGTTGCCGGTGTCAGGCGTGACCTGGTTTGACGCCAATGACTATTGCCGCTGGGCCGGTAAAAGACTGCCCACGGAATACGAATGGGAAAAAGCCGCCCGTGGCGCGCAAGGCCGGGAATATCCGTGGGGCGATGAATGGGATCCCGAAGTAACCAATACCGGAGATAATACCGACTGGCCGGACGGTATTACTCCGGTGGGCAGTTTTCCTAAAAACCTTTCACCTTACGGCGCGTATGACATGTCCGGCAATGTGTGGGAGTGGGTTGATTCCTGGTATCAGCCCTATCCGGGTTCAACACTGGAACGGGAAGCCTTTGGCGGGAAAAACAAGGTATTACGCGGGGGAGGCGGCGGTGTCGGACACTACGCACTGAGCGTCTTTTACCGCGCGGCCGCGCGGTCATTTGCGCCGCCGGAAACTTCCAGCGGCGATATCGGATTTCGTTGCGCGCAATCCGTAACGCCTTAGACCAGATCTGCAATCGTGTTGCTGAAATCGTTACTAAAATTACCGCACCGGGGGATGAATATATCCGGCGCGCGGCTGATTCCGGAAGCCATTCACCGGCAACTTAACAGAATGTTAATTTAACGTGGCGGTTGTTGCCGGGCGCCATCCGGTTTAACGCCGATTGCGTTGATGAATGTCGCTTTCAATCCTGACAGGTTGTTTTTTCGGGTCGGTCAAGTGAAGTGCAGTGACAGCACCTATGATTCCACCGATAACGAAAGCGAGCACAACTGCTTCGAATAACATGCCGATCATATCCGCGTCTCCTTAATCAACGTAGGTGATGTACTAATAAGGGAATCGCCAAACAACCGGTCCCTTATCCTGGTTAGCGGCAGTTCTATAAGCGGGTTTAATGATTTAACCATTTTCAATGGGGTTAAATTCAGTATAGCCCCGGAATAAGAACATTGCTTATAAATGGACTGACAAAATTGTCAGTCTGACTGCCTCGACACCCGCCCAGCTCATTCAAGTTTGTGTGCGAACTGACGAAAATGAAGACAGCGGGAAGTATTTCTTCGTCTTGCCATAGACCAATGCAAATATCAGGCCCGTGGTTTCCGAAGCCGGGAACATTCATCAGACTCGGTACTTAAACTTGCAAAGTTATTGTAGATATGAAGCCTTGTGTATTGCTGGCCGATGACGAGGTGTTCAACCTTGAGATTCTTGAGGAGTTGCTTGACGACTACGGTTTTGAAAGCGACACAGCGGAAAACGGCCGGGAGGCGGTAGAGCTGCTTACCGCCAATCCCGGAAAATACCAGGCCGTGCTGCTCGATCGCATGATGCCAGGGATGGGCGGCATTGAAGTGACGCATTTTATAAAACAGGATGTCCGATTGCGCATGATCCCGGTAATTATGCAAACCGCAAAAGCGACCAAGCAGGATATTGAAGAAGGCCTGGGCGCCGGCATTCTTTATTACCTCACCAAACCCTTTGCCAAGGAAGATTTACTGGCGATCGTCGATACCGCGGTCCGTTATTTTTATGAATGCCAGGCGTTGTGCCGCGAGCTGGGAAATAACAGGGCAAAAATGCCCGCGGAGGGAAGCATCGAATTCCGTTCCTTGAATGAAGCCCGCAATGCCGCAACCCGGTTGGCCGGTCTGGCGATGGATCCGGACAAGGTGGTGGTGGGATTATTCGAGTTGTTCGTCAATGCCATTGAACATGGCAACCTCGGTATTGGATTTGATTACAAGTCCGAATTGCAGAAATCCGGCGGCTGGCTGGCCGAAATCGAACGCCGTTTGCAGTTACCGGAAAACCGGCACAAGAAAGTTTCAGTGGGTTACCAAATACAGCACGGCAATGTCCGTTATACGGCAAAGGATGAAGGGCATGGCTTTAATTACCGCGAGTTCCTCAATATCAGCACCAAGCGCAGCCTAAACATGTACGGGCGGGGCATTGCGATTGCCAAGGTTCTGAGTTTTGATCGACTCGACTATCTTGATCCTGGCAATCAGGTCGTCGCGCAAACGGCTGCGGCGTAACGCGGATATCAGGTCACGTCATGGCAGCGATAATGAATGAACAACCCAATATCACCGTTAATGGCCGTGCGGCCAAAGTGATGGTGGTAGACGATGACTCCACCCTGCGCAGCCTGATCCGGGTGCGGCTGAAAAAATCCGGTTTTGAAGTGATTGAAGCCGGAGACGGCAAGGCGGCGGTAAATTGTTTTTTGCGCGTGTCGCCGGATATTGTTTTAATGGACGCCAATATGCCAGGCATGGACGGATTTGAGGCGACCCGGCAATTAAAAAGCCTACCCGAAGGCAAGCAGATCCCGATCCTGATGGTCAGCGGACTGGAAGACGATGAGTCGGTCGACAAGGCGTTCGGCGCCGGCGCCACCGAATACATCACCAAACCGATATGCTGGCCGTTGCTGGTGCACCGCCTGGAAAATATCTGCAGCGCATTGCAGGCGGAGGCTAATTTGTTGCAGGCAAAGCACGCGGCGGACGAGGCTAATCGGGCAAAAACCGAATTCCTCGCCAATATGTCCCATGAACTGCGCACGCCGATGCATGCCATATTGAGTTTCGCTTCGATGGGCGCTGAGAAAGTCGGCAAGGCAACCGAGGAGAAACTGGCGCGTTATTTTTCCCGCATCGAAGAAAGCGGGAAGCGGCTGTTGGTCATGCTCAATGACCTGCTGGATTTGTCCAAGCTGGAAGCGGGCAAAATGATTTTCCTTGTCGAGCACAATGATTTGTTGCTGACAGCCGATCAGGTTATCGGCGAATTCCACGCGCTGGCAAGGAAAAGTGAAATAACAGTAAGGGCTGAACCGGCGCACGTCGCCACCAAGGCCTGGTTTGATGCCGACCGCATTTTGCAGGTTGTGACTAACCTGATATCCAATGCCTTGAAATTTTCACCGCCCAAAAGCGTGGTGCGGATTATTTTCAGTGATGATCATTTGATCCTGGAAAATGGTGAACAGATTGCAGCGTTGCGCCTGACGGTGCGTGATGAAGGTATTGGCATACCGGAAGATGAACTGGAATCCGTGTTTGAGAAGTTTGTGCAATCCAGTGAAACCAATACCGGCGCGGGTGGCACGGGGCTGGGTCTGGCGATATGCAAACAAATTGTGGAACAGCACAAAGGAAAAATTTTTGCGGAGAATAATCAGGAAACTGGCACCAGTTTTCATTTGATTTTGCCGCGGGTAAACGTGGTGGACTGAACCACCCGGTCATGAGGTTTACATATTATGAGTTTGGCGCATCAGGAAAAAATCATGGAAGCACGCCCGAAAATTCTGGTGGTTGATGACGAACCGTTTAACCTGGAAATCATGCAGGAGATCCTCGAAGATGACTACGAGGTCGCCTACGCGAAATCAGGACGGGACTGCATGGACATGGTAATGGAAATCATGCCCGATGTGATATTGCTGGATGTCAATATGCCGGGCATGAGCGGGTACGAGGTGTGTCAGCAGCTGAAAGAAAATCCGAGAACCACCAATATTCCGGTTACCTTTGTTTCCGCACTGGACACCCTGGCGGAGCGTCTGGCCGGTTATGAAGTGGGAGGGGATGATTATATTTGCAAGCCGTTCGAAGCCGGGGAATTGCTGTCGAAAGTGAGTATTGCGGTCAAATACAAAAAAGAACGTGAAAGCCTGATGGCCGACGCCGAGCGGGCAATGAGTAAAGCCATGTCGGCGATGAAAAATACCGGCGACGTAAGTGTGTTACTGGATTTTATGCGCTCCTCCCTGAATTGCGATTCCGCGGAAAAGCTTGCCGATCTTGCCTTGTATACCATCAGTTCCATGGGTTTGCGCAGCAGTGTGCAGATTCGTATGGGAGACGAGATGCTTCACAAGAGCAGTGACGGAGCGATTAACCAGCTGGAACGGACTGTCGTTAAAAAAATCGCCAAAGAAGATCAGATTGTCGACCTGGGTGTGCGCACTGTATTCAACTTTGATCATGTGTCTGTCCTTATCAAGAACATGCCTCTGGATGATCAGGCGAAATATGGCCTGATTAAAAACAGCGTTGCGTTGCTGACGGAAACCATGGAAATCCGCGTGTTATCGTTGTTGCAATCTCGCGCGCAACCGGTTGCTGCTAAGCCATCAATGGTCAGCAGCAAGGATAAAATCGAAGCCATTACCCAACGTGTGATTCATTTATTGAGCGAACTGGAAAAATCCGCGGCTGACCTGGCGCCTCAATATATCAAGATCATGTCCGATCTGTCGTATAAAATGGAAAGCCGCTTTTCCGAGCTGTCGTTAACAGAAGAACAGGAGCACACGCTGCTGGGTCTTGTTGATCATTCAATCTATGAAGCACACAAGATTCAGGCGTCCAACGATGGCTTGAATAAACAGTTAACCGGCCTGATTCTTGAACTGCGCCAGCTGACCAACGCCGATTAAATTCACGGCCAATTTTCAGCTGCGTAACCGCTGGAACCCCCAAGCCCTAAGTTTGTTTGATGGCATTTGCGGAATTACCGGTCCGCTATTTGTTTTCGTTCCGGGAAACCTTCAATAACACCCAGTCCAAAGCGCGGTGTGGCAGCGCGCGTTTCAACACCGCAAACAAATAAGTGGGAAAGGTTACATAGTACCTGGGTTTGGGGCGGGGACTTTCTATTGCATAGAGCACTTTTTTCAGCACCGCTTCCGGCGGCAGGGTAAAGGGCGCCGCGGGACCGGGCCTGGTCAGGCGCTGTTCCAGACGTTTATAGATTTCACGATGCGCACTGACCTCGGGATCAATGTTTTTTTGGTAATAGCCAAACGCATTTTCCCGGAAGCGGCTGGTAACGGGACCCGGTTCAATTAATATGACGTGAATATTGGCGCCACGTAATTCCAGGCGCAGTGTATCGCTTAGCCCTTCCAGCGCATATTTGCTGGCGTTGTAAGCGCCGCGGTAGGGAAGGGCGACAAGCCCGAGCAGGGAACTATTTTGTA
Organism: Gammaproteobacteria bacterium; assembly: GCA_022627515.1. Taxonomy (GTDB): domain Bacteria; phylum Pseudomonadota; class Gammaproteobacteria; order SZUA-152; family SZUA-152; genus JAKEGK01. Next base: position 12,582 of record JAKEGK010000163.1, on the reverse strand, counting down.
TGATGCGCCCATAACCCTGTTGGCGCATTACCGGGATCACCAGGTTCGTCAGTTCCATGACGCCCAACAGGTTGGTTTCCAGTTGGGCGCGCATGACGTCCCGGCGCAGGTCTTCCACCGCGCCGGGTTGACCGTAGGCGCCGTTATTGAATAACACATCCAGGCGGCCATCCGTTTGCGCGAGTATGCGTGACACACAATTTTTGATACTTTGGCTATCGTCGAGGTCCAGCGCCAGGGCGTTCAGGCCCTGCAGCCTCAGGTTGTCCACATCGCGTTGTTTCCGGGCGGTGGCAAAAACCCGGTAGCCGCGGGCGTGCAGTCCCATGGCTACACAGTGACCGATGCCGCTGGAGCAACCGGTGATTAGTACCGTTTTGGGTGATTTGGGTGGATGATGATTGTTTGGCATTACATTGAATTTTGCGTGCAAATGATGTTCAAATTAAATTCGAATTATCCGCGAACTATCGGCGAAATACGATCTGTGACGAACAATTTTGCAGTTTTGGCACAAAACATTCATATAATAGAAAGTTACAACAGAAAGTTGAAACAGAAAGTTGCAACGGAAATGTTGCCGTAAGAGAGGGCGACAGTAAGTTTTAACCGAACAACCGGCAGTTACCGAATTCTGACATTCCCGTTTAAGACTATTTTTTTCCGGATTTAGCCGCACCATGCCGCAACGCCTGACACAAATAAACGACTGGTTACAAAACCAGTTGAACCTGCCGGACTACACCATTGCGCCGGCTTCCAGTGACGCCAGTTTCCGGCGTTATTTCCGCATCACGGCAAAAGACAAAGTGTTTGCCGGTTATGAAACGCGGACTTTAATTGTGATGGATGCGCCGCCCTTTAAGGAAGACACCAGACCCTACATCCGCATCGCAAAATTAATGGCGGGCGTTGGATTGAACGTGCCCAGGGTATTGGAAGAAAATAGCGGACTCGGATTCCTATTGCTTTCTGATCTGGGTTCCACCCAGTATTTAACCGTACTCAATGCCGGCAATGCCGGGCGATTGTATAACGACGCATTGGAAGCACTGCTGAAACTGCAATCACACGGGGCCCGTGAACCGGCGCAATTGCCCGCCTATGACCGCGCATTGTTGCAGCGCGAGCTGGAAATTTTCCGAGAATGGTATCTGCAACAGCATCTGGGTCTGCGCCTGTCACGCGAACAGGAAAATCTTATCAATGACGCCTTTGCAGTATTAATTGACGCGGCGCTGGAGCAACCGGTGGTGTTCGTGCATCGGGATTATCATTCGCGTAACCTGATGCGGACCGATAATAACAATCCGGGAATTCTCGATTTTCAGGACGCGGTGATAGGTCCGGTAACTTATGATCTGGTGTCCCTGTTAAAGGACTGTTATATCGCCTGGCCGCGCGAGCGTGTGGAATCCTGGGCCTTGCAGCATAAAGCGAAACTGGAAAACGCCGGTGTTATCATGGGCGTCAGCGAACAGCGGTTTTTGCGCTGGTTCGATTTGATGGGCGCTCAGCGCCATCTCAAGGCAACCGGCATATTCGCGCGCCTGGACCAGCGCGACGGCAAACCGGATTACTTGAAAGATATTCCGAGAACCCTGTCGTATGTCATCGATGTCAGCGGACGTTATGACGAATTACAAGGGTTAAATCAGTTTTTAATATCCATTGTGCCGTCATTGGCAACCCGATCCGGAAAATAGACAGCCGTATGAAAGCAATGATTTTAGCCGCCGGCCGAGGTGAACGCTTGCGCCCCATCACGGACAATATTCCCAAGCCCTTGGTGAAAGTCCGGGGCAAAGCCCTGATTCAGTATCATGTTGAAGCCCTGGCCGCGGCGGGATTTACCGACCTTGTGATCAATCATGCCTGGCATGGTGAGAAAATCGAGCAGGCGCTGGGAGATGGCGGCCAATTCGGTGTGCACATCCGCTATTCGCCGGAGGGCAGGGCGCTGGAAACCGGCGGCGGTATATTCAAAGCGTTACCTTTGCTGGGCGATGAGCCCTTTCTGGTGGTCAATGGCGATGTGTTTACCAATTTCCCGTTTGCCGAATTAGTAAATCAACCCAGTAAACTCGCGCACCTGGTCCTGGTGTGTAATCCGCCTCAGCATCCCAATGGAGACTTTGCCTTACAGGGCAATGAGGTCGTCCGCGAGGGAGCGCGCAAATACACTTTTAGCGGCATCGGTGTATATTCACCTGCATTGTTTAAGGGTTGTCAGCCCGGCGCCTTTCCGTTGGCGCCGTTATTGTTCGAGGCTATTGCACGCCGTGAACTCACGGGTCAGGTTTTTGAAGGCGTCTGGGAAGATGTGGGCACCATCGAGCGCCTGGAAAAACTAAATAATCCCCGTTAACTGCTTAATTCATAGATACTTTCCAATAGACCAGGGGCCGATAGCGCCACTGCCGGTCTTTTAGAATGCAAAAAATCCCCTGCAAGCCGATACATTATTTATATCCGGATTTAAAAATTTCTATCAGTAAAATTGATATCAATTTGAAGAGTGCTAACTTGAGGAGGTATGTATTGTTGTTTGTAAGTGGTGCACCGATGTGTGGTAAACTTTTGGGAAGCCTTATTTGGCAAAAATAAGGACATGCAGGTAGCAATAATAATGACCGTTATGTCAACTAACCGACGTTGCACAGAAGCGGTGGAAAATAACCGTAGGGGGTATGCATGATCAAAGTAACCATCGTCGACGACCATGAGCTTGTCCGTACAGGCATCATACGTCTATTAAGGGATGTCTCCGGCATAGAAGTCGTTGCAGAAGCTTCCAGTGGTGAAGAGGCGGTACAACTGGTGCGTCAGCACAAACCTGACGTGGTGTTGATGGACGTGAATATGCCCGGTATAGGCGGCTTTGAAGCCACCCGCAAACTTGTCCAAATGTATCCGGATTTGAAGGTTATCGTGGTCACCATCCATATGGATGATCCGTTTCCTACACGCATGTTACAGGCCGGTGCTATGGGGTATTTAACCAAGGGTTGTGGTGTGGACGAAATTGTAACAGCTATCAGGGAAGTCTACGCCGGACGCCGCTATATCAGCGCGGACGTCGCCCAGCAACTGGCTTTGAAACTGATGCCGGGTGGAGAGGAAAGTCCGTTTGATGCGTTGTCACCGCGGGAGTTGCAAGTGATGTTAATGTTGACCCAGGGCACCAAGGTCCAGGAAATATCGGATAAGTTATGCTTGAGTCCCAAAACGGTCAGCACCTACCGGCATCGCTTGTACGACAAATTAGGAGTGAGCAGCGATGTGGCGCTTACCCGTTTGGCAATGCGTTATGGCGTAGTGGATGATGCGCTGGAAACCAGTGGCGTGACGCCATAATACATAACAGCCAAACCAGGTTTGTAGTCTTCGGAAGTAACGTCTGGCAGTAATTGTTAACAGTAGCATACACACTCAAGTGAACTGCTTTTTTGACCTGTAAGTTCCCAGGGAAGGGAAACGGGCCGTTTTTGTCTGCAACTTTCTTTGTCCCTAACATCAGCGTCCTTAAAAAATCCCATCGGGATAATCGAAAAAACGGTCTGCGCCGGAAATTTTATGATCATTGTCAATGACTTTCGCCGGCTCTCCTATTAGTTTTTATTTTCAAATTCCAACTTTTACTGAAAAATGCTGCCTAACGTTAGTATCATAATAAGGTGGTGTCCTTAGCATAATTTTCGTAAGGGGTTGGCAGATGTTGAAGGTGTCCGGGGCTGTGATAGCTAAACGTTTGTGGTGGTCCAATGCATTGCTGCTTTTACTGCCGTTTATGGTTAAAGCGGAGACAATTGATTTTTCATTACCGGATATCAAGGGAGTTGAACGGCAGTTATCCGAGTTTCGCGGTAAATGGGTAGTGTTGAATTATTGGGCCACATGGTGCCCGCCCTGTTTAAAAGAAATTCCGGAACTGGTTGAATTTCACGAACAGAATCATAAGAAGAACGCGGTGGTCGTTGGCGTGGATTTTGAGGATATTCCGCTGAATGAGCTGGTGGAGTTTACCGAAAGTTATTTTATGAGCTACCCCATATTGACGTCCAAGCCCACGGCAAAAACCCCTGTGGGTGTTATCTCCGGACTGCCGACGACATTTCTTATTTCGCCTGAAGGCAAACTCATCGCAAGACAATCAGGTCCAGTAACCGCGGAAATGATTGAAGACTTTATCAATCAGCAGTCGAATCCTTAAACTTTAACCGGCAAAACGTGAGCGTTCATATGATCAACAAACGCGTTTCCATATTAGTAATTACTTTATTATTAATACTATTGTCCAATGTTTCCCTGGCGAGTGCCGGCCGGGATCCCTATGTCTATTTTTTCAATGAATCCTGGGGCGATTTTTCCGAAGAGCTTAAAAAGGCGAAAGAACAGGGTAAGGCGGGTGTGCTGCTGTTTTTTGAAATGGACGAATGTCCGTTCTGTCACCGCATGAAACAGACGGTACTGAATCAGCCCGAAGTGCAGGAGTATTTCCGGAAACATTTTCTAAGTTATGCGGTGGATATCGAAGGTGACGTGGAAATCACGGATTTTGAAGGCAATCATCTGACGCAAAAGGAATTTGCGACTAAAATAAACAGAGTGCGGGCGACGCCGGTGTTTGCATTTTATGACCTGGAAGGCAAGCAGGTGGTGCGTTACACGGGTGCGACCACGGGTATCGAAGAGTTTCTATGGTTAGGTGAGTTTTTTGTGAGCGGCGAATACAAGACAATGAAATTCACCGCCTACAAGCGCATGAAGAAAAAAAACGATAGCCTATAACCAAATAATTTCATGAAATGTTGGCGTCTGGTTTGGCAATAAAAAATTATCAACGACGACTGGTACGCTTTGGCAAGGCATTCTGGCTCCCGCTGCAGTTTGCGCTGGTGTGCCCGTTTGCATCCGCAGACGATGTCCCGCCGCCCAGTGAATCACCCAAACCTAAACTGCCGGAACCGTTGACCCTGGAATACGTCCTGAATCTGGATGTTAAAGGTCACCCTTCGCTGCAAAGCGCCACTGCGTCTCTTGAACTGCAAAAAGCCAACAAGGAATTGGCGGACTCCAATGATGACTTTACCGCCAACCTCATGCTCGACGCGCGCGCCGTCGAACCCAATCCAATCGTGGCCAATCAGGGCAACAATGACAGCCAGGCGCACCTGATTATTGCCAAACGTTTGTATGACTTTGGCCGCACCAGTGCAGCGGCGGAAGCGGCGCTGGCTGATGTTGAGGGCAGTGAACTGCTCTACGCCGACGCGCTGAACCGGCATCGCATCGACATCATGTCCCATTTCTTCGCCGTATTGCTCGCGGATTTGCGCTACGCCCGGGATAATGAAGCGATGTCGATCGGTTATGTGGCATTTGACCGCGGGCGCCATCGCAATAATCTCGGCCAGATGTCAGACGTGGAACTGCTGAAACTGGAAAACCAGTTTCAGATTCAGCGCCGCGCATACTTTAGCAGCCAGGCGGATCAACGCAACATGCGCTCCAGGTTAGCGAATATCATTGACCGCCCCGGCGAACTGGTTTCAAATCTCGCGGAACCGGTTTTGCGTGTGCCGCTGGCCGAAATGCCTGAATTTGAGGAATTACAAAGCCGCGCCATGGCCGACAATCCGGTATTGAAAGCGCTGCGTTTGCAGATCAGCGCCGCGGAAGAACGTGTAAAAGAAGCGAGATCCGGCCGTAATCCTGTGCTTGATGGCGAAGCCAGATGGTCTGAATATGCCCGCGATTTGGGCGGTTATGACCAGTGGCGCATTGGCATTGTGCTGGATGTGCCCTTGATTGCCGGCGATTCAATCAAGGCCAATATCGCCAAACGCAATGCCGAGCTGCTGAACCTGCGGGCCCGCATGCGCGAAGCCGAAATGGCGGTCAGTCAACAACTGCTGGAATCCTGGCAGTCGTTGCAGAACCTCAAGGTGGGTCGGGAACAAACGGATGTTTTACAACATTACCGGGAGCTTTACCTGGATAAAAGCCGGACACTCTATGAAACGGAAGTGCAATCCGATCTGGGTGACGCCATGGTGGAAATAACGGAAGCCCGTCTGCAAAAAGCGATGGTGGAATATCAGTTAGCGATCGAATGGGCAAAACTGCAGGCGCTAACGGGGCAGCAGGTCAACGTTTTGCAGGAGCAGAGTAATGAAACAGCGCTATAAAATGCAAACGGCTGGTTGGTGCGGATGGCTGTTCCTGGTGTGCGCCACGGCCACGGTTGCGGAAGAAATTGATACCACGATTACCTGGCGCCAGAAAACGGTGTTAAGCACACCGGTGTCGGGCGTCATAAAAACCATCAATGTTGCGCCTGGCGCGCTGGTGAACAAAGACGATGTGCTGCTGCAACTTGATGACCGCGCGATCAAGCAAACACTGGAAAAAGCCAAGGCTCAGGTCGAGCGCATGCAACTGCTCGAAGAAGAAGCGGAACGCGAACTCGAAAGAACCAATGAATTGTACGATCAGACCCTGATCGCGGATCATGAAAAACAAATGGCGATTATTGCCCGGGCCGAGGCGGCGGCAAAACACCAGGCTGCCAAAGCGGATCTCGCCAGGGCGCAAATGGATATGGAATACAGCGCGGTGCGGGCGCCCTATGACGCGATTGTGATCAAACAGTTTGCGCAAATTGGCCAGACAATTGCTAGTTTGACCGCCATCACACCGTTGCTTGAAGTGGCGGAACGCGGCATGATGTCCGCAAACGTGCTGGTAACCGGCGGGACAGTAGGAAAACTCAACATTGGCGGCGCCGCAAATGTGAAGATTGGCGGCAAAACGTATAACGGAACCATAGAAGCCATCGGTCTTGAGCCCGTATCTGAGAAAAGCAACAAATACGAAGTGAAGGTGTCATTTTCCACGCAGGGCAAGTTGCTGCGCGCGGGTCAGTCCGCAAAAGTCATATTGCCATGACCAGTAATCCGAAATGCATGCGCTGCCATGTATCCGGACGGGTACAAGGCGTTTTTTACCGGGCATCGGCGCAGGAACAGGCGGAGTCGCTCAGTATTACGGGATACGCCAAAAATCTGCGCGACCGCCGCGTGGAGGTGCTGGCCTGTGGGAATGACCATGCGTTGCAGGAATTCAAGTCCTGGTTATGGCGTGGGCCGCGGCATGCGGAAGTGACCGATGTGCAATGCGAATCCGTTAATCCTGAGCCGTTTCCTCAAAGTTTTATTACTATATAAACAAAAAGAGACAACAAATAATGAAACCGTGCTCTATAGTTTTACAGGAAACTAAATCACCGATTGAAAAAGTTCACATATTTTATTCATCTTGATGAATGCAGGAGGTTGAGAATGGCAAGCGTGCAAAATGGCATGAAACTGGCTGGCGTAATTTTGGTGCTCGTGTTAAGCGCCTGTGCCGGTAAAACGAAGGTTGAAAGCGACATGAATATCAGTGGCGCCCCTGACTGGGTGAACGAAGGCACCAATATCCTGAAAGATAAGGACGGGCGTTTGTTCCATGGCGTGGGTTTTGCGCCTGAGATGGGCGACATGTCGCTGCAAAAATCCACGGCGGATAACCGGGCGCGGGCGGAAGTGGCGCGCGTTCTTAGCTCGTATATGAATGTCGTGTCAAAGGATTATGTTGAATCCTCGGGCACCGGCGAGCAGCAGGAATTGTCCCAGGCGGTATCGCACGACATCGAAAATATCACCAAAGTCAATTTGACCGGTGCGAAGATTATCGGCAATTACCGCGACAAAAAAACCAGCACCATTTATTCAATCGCGGAACTGGACATGAAACATGTGAAGAGCATTCTGGATAACGTGGAAAATATGAACGCGGGATTCCGCGAATATATTAAATCCCAGGGTGATAATATTTTTGACCGGATGGCGGGAGAGCGTAAATGAGTTACAGAGTAAAAAGCATCGAGCGGAATTCTCAAATTAAGCGAGTTGGCAAAATTTGTTTTCAACTATTGATTGTCAGTCTTGCGCTGGTGGCGCTTGCATCCTGTTCGAAAAAAGTGACCCGGATTGATGTCGAAGAAACCAAGGATTTAAGCGGCGACTGGAACGATACCGATTCGCGGCTCGTGTCAAAGGAAATGATTGGCGATGTATTAAGCCGCCCCTGGATTTCGGATTTTGTCCAGAAAAGCGGGAAAAAACCGGCGGTCATCGTCGGTGAAATCCGCAACCTGAGCCACGAGCATATCGCGGTTGGCACGTTTGTGGGCGATATGGAGCGGGAGTTGATCAACTCGGGCCGGGTGGATTTCGTCGCTTCCAAAACCGAACGCAAGGAGGTTCGTGAGGAGCGGTCCGACCAGGATTTGCATGCCAGTGAGGAAACGCGCAAAGCCATGGGAGAAGAATACGGCGCGGACTATATGCTCAAAGGCAGCATCAACACCATTATCGACTCCGAGGGCGACGAGCAGGTCAAGTACTATCAAGTGGACCTCACCTTGATCAGCCTGGTGGACAACCGCAAGGCATGGGTAGGTCAGAAGAAAATCAAGAAGTTCATCGAAAAGAACAAACTGCGGATTTAGTTGATAACCCGCGGCGGGAAGTATGGTTTATGAGCGTTGCCGGGCAGCCGGAATAATGTGTTTTCGCGCAATAGTTTGTCTGCTGCTGGTTTTGTCTGTCAATGGCTGCGCCGGTTATAGCGCCAATATCCGCAATGTCGAGCAGCAACTTGTAGTGCAGAATTACCAGGCCGCCCTGGCTATTCTTGAAAAGCTCTATGCCGGTTCCAGCCGCGACGCGGTGCTCTATAATCTCAATAAGGGCATGTTGCTGCGAATGAGCGGCGATTACAATGCAAGTAACACGGCATTTGAAACGGCAAAGCAGCTCATGGAAAGAGTGGAGGCAATCAGCGTTACAGAACAGACCAGTTCCTTGCTGATTAACGACCAGGTTAAAAGTTATGAAGGTGAAGTGTTTGAAAAACTGCTGCTTCATTTTTATAAAATTCTGAATTATCTTGAGCTGGGTAAAAAAGACGAAGCCCGTGTCGAAGTACTGCAAACCGATCAGCGCCTGAAGGAAATCAAGCAAAAATTATCAGAGGATGATTTACCCGAAGAAGCCTGGATACGCTATATGTCAGGCATCGTATTTGAGGATCTGGGTGAATGGAGCGATGCGATGATTGCATACCGCAAGGCCTATGAATCATACAGGCAATATTGGGCCGGTTTTAAGCTGTCCATACCTTACTCGTTAAAGGCGGCCTTGCTGCGCCTGGCCGACCGCCAGGGTTTGTACGACGAACTGGAACAATATAAGCAGGAATTCGGCATCCAGGAGTGGGAAACCGTTGCGCAACGGAGCGGGCAGGGTGAACTGGTAATTATCGTGAACGGCGGTCTTGCGCCGGTAAAACTCGCGGATTCAGCCACCGTGATAAGCCCGTCTTCCGGGCAACTGATCAGGATATCCGTGCCGGTTTATGTCAAGCGGCCCATCGCCCTCAGCGGAGCCAACTACAATGTCGCCGAGCAACAAGGTCAATTGGAAATAATGGAAATCGTTGACCCCATTGCCATAAAGACCCTGGAGCGCAATATGCCAACTATTATCGCCCGGGCCGCGGCGCGGCAGGCGTTAAAATACCAGGCAACAAAACAGGGGAGACAGGAAAATGCCGCGCTAGGACTCTTGGTAAACATCGGTGGAGCTCTGCTGGAACAGGCGGATACCCGAAGCTGGACGACTCTGCCGCAAACTATCTATATGGCGCGCATACCGCTTAATCCCGGCACTTATAACCTGTCTTTAAATATCGTGTCCAGCTATGACGGGAAAGATCAGGCGTTGAATTTCGGCGGCTTGGAAATCAAGGCGGGCCAAAACACCTACCGGTCACTGCACTGGATTCCACACAATGTAACCAACCTGCCTGGAAACCCCAGGGAATACACGCGAGTGAATGCTAATTATGGTATACGTTAAAATGATACTTTGCGGATTATTATTGCTAATCCTGCTGGCGTGCTCCGGCGCCGGCGCCAAGCCTGGTTCGGAACCGGACTGGGTATCCGGTAACAGCGCCAAGTACACCAGCCAGCGTTATCTGCTGGGGCGCGGTCAGGCGGATGACACCGCAACGGCCGAAGACCGGGCGCGGGCGGATGTGGCGAAAATCTTTGTGGTAAACATCAACGTTGCTGACATTGATAAACAGAAATTTAGCAGCAGCACCGCGGGTGAGAAGTCAGCAAGTGAGTTAACTTCAGAAGTCAGCCGCACCATCGTTACCAGCACCGGCCAGATTTTAAAAGGCGTGCAGATTGCCGATATCTGGAAAGATGAAACCAGTAAAACCGTGCATGCGCTGGCGGTTCTGCCCCGGCAAGAGGCGTCCCATGGAATCAGGCAGGAGATATCACGCCTGGACAGCCTGACCCGGTTGAGTATTGAAGAAGCGGCAAACGCAACGCAACCATTGGACAAGATTGCCTACGCGCGCCGTGCTGTGATTGCGCAGCAGGAAAGGCTCGGGCATCAAAAATCCCTGCAGATCATTGATCCCAGCGGCCGCGGCGATCCGTCACAATATGATATCGCCAGGCTTATCACCGACTATGAAAAGTTGTTGCCCAGGGTAAGCATCAAGCCTGTAATGATGGGCGAGACGCGGGGCATTGTCGCGAGCGCGCTGCCGGCCGCTTTGTCGTCCGCGGGATTTACCGTGACAGAGAGCGATGATGCCGACTATGTAATGGAAGTCTCGCTAAAGCTCGCGGAAACCTTCCAGAAAGAAGGCTGGTACTGGGGCCGTGGGGTATTGTTAATGAATTTGCGCGACCGGCAAAACACCGTGCTGGGGCAGAAAGAGTGGCCGGTAAAAGCGTCAGCGCGGGAGGAGTCGGAAGTAATGCTGCGTGTGGAACGCGAGGCGGATGATATTCTGCTTCGGGATCTTCTGCCAAGCATTTTGGGATTTGCCAAGGCCGGTCAAGCCACTGTCAATTAACCTTTTGCCCCGCTTTCTTGTTTGGTCGTCAATACCGTTGTCAGCAGAACATGCGCTTCAACGCTCTGACATAATCCTCCGTCGCGAAGAACAGGTAACGCTATTTATGCGTTCTGTGATCCTGACTACAGGAAAAGTGCCAATTGGATCACAAACACATCCCCATTTATCACCCATAATTTATTCAGGGATAGTATATTCAGGAATAATATGGTCATTTCCGGAATTTAAGACGGTTCCGGATAAAATGTTCCACAAATTGAAATGGCGGTAAATGGCGATGAAAAAAATCCTGGTGATAAACTCAAAAGGCGGAAGTGGTAAAACCACGGTTGCCACCAACCTGGCAAGTTACTACGCCTGCCATGGCCAACAAACAGTTTTGATGGACTATGATCCGCAAGGTTCCTCGATGCAGTGGCTAAAGTTACGGCCATCCCATTTAAACCACATTCACGGAGCCGATGCATCCCGGCGCAAGGGCAATGCAATCCGCAGCTGGCAGATGGTTATTCCGCATGGCACGCAAAAACTGATTATCGATGCGCCCGCGGGCGTGGACGGTATCTTAATGCAGGAACTGGTGCAACGCGCCGACAGTATCGTCATTCCGGTTGCGCCATCACCGGTGGACATTCACGCCACCTCTGATTTTATAAAGGATTTGTTTTTGATCGGCAAGATTCGCGCGCATAAAAACGATCTCGCAGTAATTGCCAACCGCGTCAGAAGTCAAGGCCAGTTGTATGAGCCTTTGCGGAGATTTCTGGATTCGCTGCACATCCCATTTGTTACATCATTGACCGATACCGACAACTTTGTTGATGCCATGGGTATGGGAATGGGTGTTGTCGAAATGGACTTCGAAAAGACATTGCCGGAACGCATGGAACTGCAACCATTGATTGACTGGCTGGGTGAACCGGAAAAAAAGGACGGCAAAGTAACTGAACTTTTTCCCGGCAAGTCCGCAGTTGCTTATTAGTTTAATTAACTCAAAATTTACTTAACCTCAACTCTCAAACTCCGGATTTCACCACAGGTATTGTTTATCTCTGTGCTCCTGTGTTGTGACTTGTCGCATCTCTGCATTGGCTGTTTCATTACTATTGCTGGAAAAGTTATCCTTCCTTGAGGCTCCTTAACCTTTCTTTGCCGGTATCAATCCAGGAGTCCGCGGTATTTCCAGATAACGGATTTTGACTTGCCTTCCCGTAACAATTACTTACCTTGCCAGATTTATCAAACGCCGGATATTTGACTTGTTACTAACGGTAACATCAGTAACACCGGGCAATCCTGATAAACAGAATGAATCACTAGTGGTCCATGCGGTAAATAAGGTAACAATAAACATTCATGTTATGCTGCAAGAATGGAAAACATAAACACTTTTACAATAAAGAAACGCAGCCGGGATCAACTTGAAAGCTGGCTAAAGTCAACAACCTTACCTCAAGGTCAGGTAACACGAGCAAAGATCATCTTGTCCTTAGCTGATGGTTATGGTGCACAAACGATAGTCAGCATGCAAAGAGTGTCACGCAAGACGGTTTATAAAAGGAAAAACAGATATTTGGAACAAGGAAT
>JAKEGK010000162.1 GCA_022627515.1 Gammaproteobacteria bacterium | reverse complement strand
TACGGTCGAGAGGCGCCGTTCCCCCATCGGCGGTACGCTGTTCCCCGCACAGCGCCAGAATTTTCTCCGGAGCGCCTTTGACATAAATAAAGGCATGCTCCTCATGGTCATGATTAAGTGTCGCCATGAATTTATGCCGGGAATCAAACGGTATGATATCGGTACGCGTCCATTGATGGCGTTCCTCATGCACGTCCAGCCCGGTTTTTCCGGCAAACGCCAGCAATGCTCCTTCCATCGGATCGCCTTCAACTGTCCATACATCTTCCTGCTTTTTCAACTCGGCATCATTGCACAACGCAGCGGCGCGGCCCAGTTCCGCCAGCAACGGGTGGCAGCGGACGTCTACGACGCTGTCATGCAGTGTTATCTCACCCCGCGGCGCATATCCTTCACCCTTTATGGTAAATACCGCATCGTGCACAAGCACTGACGCCACGCTCATTTCGTTGCGGGTAAGCGTGCCTGTTTTGTCGGAGCAGATTACCGATACCGATCCCAGCGTTTCGATGGCCGGCAAACGGCGAACAATTGCATTGCGCTGCGCCATGGCCTGCACTCCAACCGCCAGCGTGATAGTCAGCACCGCCGGCAGTCCTTCGGGTATGGCAGCCACTGAAAGCCCTACCACGGCCATGAATAACTCGGCAAAATCCTGATGCTGGACAAAATAACCGAAGACCAGTAGTAACGCCGCGACGGCCAGAATAAACAGCGTCAGCCACTTGGCGAACACCGCCATCTGTGCAACCAGAGGTGTTGTTAATGTTTCCACTTCGGATAGCATGCCGCTGATGCGGCCAATCTCGCTCGCGCCACCGGTGGCGACTACCACACCCGCGCCCTGCCCGCTGGTAACCGTTGTGCCGCTGAAGGCCATACAACTTCGGTCTCCCAGAGAAGCTTCCGTGTTGACCGGTTTGGTCTGCTTTTCAACGGGAATGGATTCCCCGGTAAGAATGGCTTCCTGAATTTGCAAACCATGGGACCGCAGCAGCCGCAGATCAGCTGGCACTTTATCACCGGCTTCCAGTTGCACAATGTCGCCAGGAACCAGTTTTTCCCCTTCGACAGTATGACGCCGCCCTTCACGCAGTACGGACGCCCGCAGCGCCAGCATTTGCCGGATAGCCTCCATGGCCTTTTCCGCCTTGCCTTCCTGCGCAAATCCAATGATGGCATTGATCAGCACCACCGCAAGAATTACCAGCGTGTCAATCATGTGGTTCAGTAACGCCGTGATCACAGCGGCGCCCAGCAGGACGTAAATCAGTATGTTGTGGAAGTGCAGTAAAAAACGTATCCATACACCGCGCCGGGGTGGTTCCGGCAAACGGTTAAGGCCATACTGTGTAAGCCGTTCCGTTGCCTCTGCCTCGCTCAATCCGGTAGGCGTGGTTTTAAGTTCCGACAGAACTTGTTCCTTGGGGATATCATGCCAGTTGCGCGAAGTATTCATTCAAAGGCACCTTAATATTTAACGGAAAGATTATGCCGCATTTATCACAAGACAATTGCGGCTTATACATGGTGGCGCTACTCCGGCGCGAGCCACTCTGCCCGGCATGCCGCCCCCTCTTCGGCGCCGAGCGTTCGGGACAGCCATGGCAACAACGTGGCCAGTTGCGCGTCGAGTTGGTAAGGTGGATTGACCAGCGCCATCCCGCAGCCATTCATGCCGCCCGGATTATTGTCCGCACGTATACCCAGTTCGGCGACGAGAATCTTGCGGATACCCGTGCCGCGCAACTGCCGGTGCAAGCGGTCCACGGAAGGACGGTTAAGAATAGGATACCAAATCGCGTAACAGCCGCTGGCCCAGCGTTGATGAGACTCGCGCAACAACTGCACCACCATGTCGTATTCAGTTTTGATCTCATAGGAAGGATCGATGAACACCAGGCCGCGCCGCTCGCGCGGTGGCAGATACGCCTTCAAACTGATTTGGCAATCGGCGTGTTCCACGCGCACTTGCGCATCGCCGGCGAACTCCTGCTGCAACAAAGGCAGTTCGCTCGTATGCAACTCCAATAGCACCATGCGGTCCTGAGGCCGCAACAAATGACGCACCACGCGCGGTGAACCCGGATAATAACGCAGTTCCTCATCATTTACGGCGCGCACCGCCGCCAGATAGGAATCAAATTCCTGCGGAATGTCCTGCAAATTCCACAAACGCCCGATTCCCTCGCGCCACTCGCCGGTCTTATTGGCCTGCTCCGAAAACAAATCATAACGGCCGGCCCCGGCGTGGGTATCGATATAACAAAAGCCCGCTTCCTTGCGCCGCAGGGCATCGATAACCAGAGCGAGCGTGGCGTGTTTCAGAACATCGGCAAAATTACCAGCGTGAAATGCGTGACGATAACTTAGCATTGCTTATTCATCCGAATTACTTGAACACGTACATAAGAAACAGAATAACATTCTATAGAAACGAAGTGATTGAACTCTGATACGAACTGCTTTCCCACAAAGTATCGTGCGGATCAGTGGCTCACGAAAGCCGACAGAACTTTGGTGTTGAAAAGCTGGTGAGACAAGGATTTGCA
Source organism: Gammaproteobacteria bacterium (assembly GCA_022627515.1). Classification (GTDB taxonomy): domain Bacteria; phylum Pseudomonadota; class Gammaproteobacteria; order SZUA-152; family SZUA-152; genus JAKEGK01. The sequence continues at coordinate 20,234 of JAKEGK010000162.1, read as the reverse complement.
AAACCGCCGGCGGCAAGGATGCCGCCGTCGAGCATCCTTTTCGAAACAAAAACGGATGTATTCACAGCGTGTTTTGTAAATCCATGTGTTATCAGCTTTATCGCTCATTGGTACTCGCAAATCTACAAGTCTATCCTGTTTATAAGCAATATTTGTGGGACAGCAAAGGTTTGTTTTCTTAATTGAAGTAAGCGTTATTCGATTCCGATGACTTTAATCATGAATTTACCTTTTTTGAGTTTACTGCGCATCGAGCACCGCATAAGCGCGCACAGGGAAAGTGCCGAAGTGCTTTACCTTCACGGGCACCGCATGAAATCTGAATCCCTTCTCCGGAAGCTGCTCCAGATCACACATATGTTCCACGATGGGGATGCCGGCGCCCAGTAGAATGGAATGCACAGGGCGTTCACCACCCGAGGTATCATCGATGTTGAGCGAGTCAATGCCGACCAGCGCGGCGCCCGAGGCTTTCAGCAATTCAGCCGCGGCCCCGGTGAGAAATGGATGACCTTCAAAATATTTTTCTGAACCCCAGTGACTGGCCCAGCCCGTATGAACCAATACTGCTTTGCCTTTCACTTCACTTGCTGAGAACAACTCCGGCCCGATGCCGCGCACCGTTGAATCAGCACGGAAAACGACTCCTTCGAGGTTCGCAATCGATTCCAATGCCAGTTCCGAAAGATCCTTACCGTCTGCATAACGATGAAAAGGGGAATCAATATAGGTGCCCGTATTGGCCACCATGTCTATCTTTCCGATATGAAAAGTCGTTCCTTCGGCGTAGTGCGCTTTCGACGCCTCACGGCTGAGAAAATCACAAATGATTGGGGCGGGAAGACCTCGATAGGTGATCATACCATGCTCCACGGTATGACTAAGGTCAATCAGTTTTTTCCTCACAGCGATCTCCCGTCTTGCGGTTGATAATCGTAGCTGGATGGACATACCGGCCGCAGATCAAAATAATAGTATTATCGCAGCGGATATATTCCGAATCCAGAACGCAAAGCTTGCCTAACATTGAGACTTAATTAATTCCTGCAGATTTTTCAAGCAAGCGGGCGTAGTAACGTGACGATTCTCGAGACTCCAGTCTATCAAATCGCGATCATGCAAGGAAGCCGCTTGAGCGCTCTCAGTTTGACGCCCGTGTTTCCCGTAAACCGCATTGCATTCAGATGTGGATTTGAAGTTTGTTAAGTTGGGTTTTTACGGTAAACGCCATAGTCCCAATACCGGTTACCCGGCTTTTTTGGCCCACTCCACCCCAGTAATATTAATTCTCTGGCTATATAGGTATTTATGAATCCATGACCAACAAATAGTACTTGTCCGTGCTCCTCCGCCAGGGCCGCCAGTTTTTTTGCACAATATCTTGCTCTTGATTTTCCATCTTTAATTGCTTTTTTCAGTTCGAAAATTCCCGCATGCCAAAGCAATATTATAATTTTGCTCCACGTTCCCTGGGACAGTTTTATAAATGGTATTGTTATAAAGGAATCTTCTATTTCGCGAAATTTCGAATCAATTATTAATGCACTCTGTGACGTCAACAATGAAGCGGACTCTATCGATCTTTTGAGATCACTCGCTACCACGGCTTTAAATTCTCGGAATATATCAACCATCCCATGTCCCGGCTTAGAATTACCCTGGATGCGACAGCTTTTATAGATTTCCAGGCAGCGCTGAAACTCTTTTGAATTTATTTTAGTTGAGAGATTGGGAATTTCAGGTTCCCCATGCCGCATTATATATATTTCCATGGCGTGATTTTCATATTTAACGCATCATGAGGTCTACACAGTGTTTATTACCTGATACCCGTCAAGCAGGCATAAACCGATGCGCCTTCCGTTCTCCGGCGTTTGTCACCGCATGCGGTATCCACACTGAGTGCAGAATCTGTCATCGGCCTGTATTTTTCCACCACACTGAATGCAATAGTTAAAGGCAAACTCAGTGGGCCCGTTGCGCGTGTTCTTCTTGCCTATTAATTCAAGATCCAGCTTGTCAAGCGCGGCCAGTAACGCGCCCGCATCGGTGGTCCGTTTTGAGGGGACATCCACGCAGGCGGCGATCAGGTCCAGCAGTCCGGCAGAAATGCCATATTCGTCAAGTTCGGCGCGCCAGGCCGGACCCATTTCACGTGTTACATCACCCATAAGCAGTTGATATGCGATAATACCTAAGGCATAAATATCAACACCCGGCTCAAGCACCTTTCCCATGCGCTGCCGGGGATCCGCATAAACCGGGGTATAAGCCGCATGCAATAGGGATGCTCCCGTAACACCGCCACGTCCTGTGTGTTTGTTTTCAGCGGCGGAGAGGATAGCCCCGATGCCAAAATCCGCCACCTTAATGCGGCCATCCCGGGTGACCAGCAGATTGGCTGGTTTCAAATCGCGATGCACGATACCGTTTTTATGGGCGTAAGCCAGGGCGCGGGCAGTCATCTTTAAGATGCGCATGACGTTCTTAATCGAAGGGCGTTCGCCATCAAAACCCGCCACCCATGCCGCCAGGTCCCCGCCTTCAACATATTCATAAACAATAAACGGAGGATCGGCGCTATAGCCAGTACTTAGAAGGCGGACCAGATATTCCGGATAGGGATGGGCTTTTAGCACATCATAAACTTTGATCTCCGTCTTGAGACTGACGAGCAACGCGGGATCAAGACAAAACTTAATCGCCACGGCAGGTTGTGTTTCCTGCACGATATGCTCCGCTTTCCACACTTCGGCGAACCCGCCCTGGCCTATCAGGACTTTGAGCCGGTAATCGTGACCGGCCAACTGATCACCTGGTTCAAATCGCGGCGGCCGCAAAGGCATAAAGCGGACCAGGTCATGATGATTATGTGGAAGCTGAGAAAGGAGTGTCGCCGGATTCCCACCATCATTCGGGCGACAGATAGCTCGCCTGGCGGTCATGGGTATTACGGAAAAATATTTGACGAGTTGCTGCTTTACCACCGCGGGAAAGTTATAGCAGCCGACTTCATCTTCGGCAATTTCTCTGGATCTGCCGGCCCCGATATGCGTTACGGCATCCATCATTTGCCGCTGTTGCGGCGCTTTTTTTTTCTGTAAACAATCCCACGCGGCCTGGGCGCATATAACAGCGCCACGTTCCAATAAGAAAGCCCCAGTGGCGCTGCCTGGCACAAGAAAACCGGCGACATCCCTGGCAGCGGCTCTGACCAGGTCTCTAAGAAAACGTTCACCCAGATTAGCATCTTCCGTCATCTTTCCACCGATGCAATAGCACTTTTTCTCGACAGGCTTGCGCGAATCCGTCTTACACTTCGATTGGTGATCTCAAAGTTGCCAATACTGTTTGCGCGCCTTTATGCAGGGACGTTACCGTTTGGAATACAGCCAATAAGCGCCTCCCAGGAATGCCGCGGCAAAAACCAGGGCGTCTCCTTGTCCCTCTATCAAACCCGCCAACAAAAAAAGAACGCCCATAGCTGATAGAATTGCCGCGCCAACAAATCTTCCCACGGATTTTTTTGGGGCAACGGTAACGGTGTTTCCGGCGTCCGGCGTTGGCAATCCTTGTAACTGAAATCCGCATTGGCGGCAAAACCGTGCTTCATCGGGATTTTCCGCGGAACATTTTGAACAATACATAAGGCTAACCTTTTACTCAATTAAATGATCAAGGAACCTCTGGTGAATTGCTGCTTACGGCATGCCCACGAAGGCCAGCATGAAGAATACACGCGCAATGCTGGATTACGGCTTTTGTCCTCAAAGCACAAGTGCCGGAACATCTGCAAAACAAACCAAAACTTTTACGGAATACGCTCAGTCCTATAACCTTACGACCATTGCGAATATTAGCCGCATTTTCTCCAAGCAATAATCGTAATATATTTTTACTTACTGATAGATTATTTCCGCGTCTTCTAATGTATTAATTTAATAATTGATTTGATAATCGACGCGCGGCTTCTATTAACAAATACAACACCACACAATATATTATAGGTCAACTGGCTCAAAGAGTGTTTGGATTTCCTGGAATGGAAGTTTACGGGAAATCTATGTGATCGACCCGCCCGCATTAACCGCCAGGTCCGTCGGCTTGCGCGCCAGAAAAAACGCAATGACAATTCCTTCGATCAAGGAACCCGCCAGCAAGATCGCAAGTTCAAGCGCATTCAGCAAAAGCGGCTCTTCGAGCAGTGTGTTGTAAATAAACCATTCCTGAAACAACCAATACATCAACCAGATAGTCAGCCCCCAGAACAATCCTTGTTTCAGCCATGTTTTTCCTGGTATCGAGGGCATGAACACGTTAAAAAGCCAGGCGTGAATAACACTCAAGATGACAAGGCCGGCGACTGATATTGGTATGTCGCGTTTCGGAGTGATTTCGAGAAAGAGCTGGCTTTGCCATTCGGGATTGTAAAGTATCGCCTGGACCGGCGGACTGGAAAATAAAGCACCCAATACCCCATTCCCTATAAAACCGCCGGCAAGACCAGCGGCAACAATTTTGATAGCAGTGTTCCCCATTATTTCTTTATCCTTTTCCCGTGAGGCAGGCTCTTAACGAGCACATTATAATTTTAAGCCATTGCGGCGCAAGCTTTTCCGGCATAAGTTATTTGGAGGTGCGCAACGCTAATGGATTGCAATCACGTATAACATGGTTGATTTAATTTTTAAACAGATTTCTTGAGTACAGTAACTTTGTCTGTTTAATTAACGACCTAAATTTACCAAGGTTTTCTTTCCTGAACTTCCTTCTTATTCGAAACATGTTATACATCAATATTCGCCACGGAATTACCCCTTAATATGACTTTATGTGAGGTGGAGGAAAATGCCCCGCTATGCTATATATGCGATTAACGGGCATTACCGGATTTATGCCTTCCCCTCAAAACGCGCTGTAAACTCTGTAAACACGTTGTGTGCTTTCAAATTTCAGGCAAATCTATGTCAAATGATGAGACTCTCAATACCTTGTACCTAGTTGCGCTTCAGCTACTGTTCATTTTCGCCGTTATTGGCGCCACACTTTTAGGTTGCGCACCTACTGGTTATACCGTAAAGGCGCAGCCCGCTGTGAGTCAGCCTTTGCCTACCACCACAGTTTATTTTTATCCCACCCGCGGGCAATCCGAGCAGCAGCAGGATCGCGACCGTTACGAATGTTATATGTGGGCCGTCAAACAAACCGGATTTGACCCCGGCCAGGCGCAACTGGCGCCGCATCAACGCATCGAAGTAACGTAACCGCGCCACCCGGCGCGGATACAGCGGCTGGCGCGGTGGGCGGTGCGATCGTGGGATCGATGATCGCGCCCCACCACGACAGAGGATTTGGGCTGGTATTTGGCGCAATCACAGGCGCAATGATTGGAGCAGCATCTGACGCCGCACGCCAACAACAGGCTGAACAAATTCAGCAGCAATATGACGCGCGGGATATGCAATATTATGCGCGCGTGGAAAAACAGGCGCGGGATTACCGGCGCGCCATGACCGCTTGCCTGGAAGGCCGCGGTTACGCGGTGCGTTAAAAACACCGCGTCCATTAATTATTTTCGCGTGTACTTAACATATTAGTAAAGGTCCTGAGGAAACACCGCGATGAACACTGCCTTTCTTAAGAACACATTTATTAAACCGGTTACGCTACTGCTTATTCTCATATTCCTGCCGCCGTCAAACGTTTACGCCGATCGCGATGACCGCGGCCGTGATCACGATGACCGCCGCGACAAGCCGGAAAATGCCCATCCCGATTACCGGGAGGACAAACGTTTTCAGCTGAACCGCAGTTATCCCCGCCCCGGTTACGTTGTTAGAACACTTCCAGAAAGGCGTCACGTAATCCACTACCGTGACCGGGATTACTTTTATATTGGCGGCGTATGGTACCATCCATCCGGCCCGAATTTTGTCGTTATCCGTCCGCCTGTTGGAATTGTTGTGCCAATCCTGCCGCCTTTTTACGCGACCGTGTGGTTTCGCGGTATTCCTTATTATTATGCCAATGATGTTTATTATATGTGGCGCCCCGATCTCAACGCCTACCAGGTAGCCACTCCACCGATCGCCGAAAATGAGCCGGAACCACCGCTTATAGCGGAGGAGTTATTCATTTATCCCAAGGAAGGCCAGAGTGAACAAAAGCAGGCGGAAGACCGTTACGCGTGTCACCGTTGGGGCGTGGATCAGGCCGGATATGATCCGACGCAACCACCCGGCAATCTCTCTGTAACTGAATTAAGCCGCAAGCGCGACGACTATCAGCGCGCGATGTAAGCCTGTCTTGAGGGAAGAGGTTATAGCGTGCGTTGACCGTGTTGACCGGATAGTTGGTTTATTGTTCACATCACGAATGCGCCCACAGGAATATCTTGCTCTGGATTGCGCCAATCACTGCATTTTTCAATATTTAAAACGGGCAAACAACAATCCGGTATCCGTTTGCCCGTTTTAGATCGACCTATGAGACTAGCTGTCAATAATAGTTGTGACATTCGTTACAGGAGATATTCTCCTCCGAGACATGTTCATCATGCAGCCTCGCAAAAAACTCTGAAGGCGGCCACTCATCTGGCTTATTGCCATGACATCCCGATGCACAATTATTCGCTGACGATGGATTACGCGCAGGCACCGGCGTATAGCCAAGCGCTGCGAAATCCATACGTTGCGCATTGCCATGACAGTCATTGCAAGTGAGCGCGTCGTCCTCAGGCGATACTTCATGAAAAATACCCATGAATCGTTCCGCACTGGTAAAACCATAGCCGCTGTTCAGGGTCCAACCGGCTTCGAGCGCGCCTTGCCGGATAGCGGCATCCACATCACCGGTCTGGAACAATATACCCATTTTAAGGGGTAAAAGACGTTTGGTTTCCACGTCGTAAGGCAGCACGGCCAAATGATGCTTGAACGGGTAGATTTTCGCGGACGGGTCGGTAATGTCCCCGACGGGCCCCGCCATCAACACACGTCCGTTTTCATTTGGTTCAAACGGCGCGCCAAATTGATAAAACACCGACATGCCGTTCCAGAACCGGTAAGCCGGAACGACATTGGCCGCGCGTTCAATGTAGGGCTCATACAATCTGTTAGCCTCAAATATTTCAGGTGGTTTGCTGTAATCCCGGACCATATCGGTTGAAGTGATTTTTGCAAACTCCGGGATATGGCAAACGGAACAATCGAGCCGGATGGTGTGACGGTTTAGTCTATCGCTACCGTGAGGCTGCGATGCGTGGCAATTGGTGCAGCGCAGCTCCACATCCAGATCGGTTGGCCGCAAGTCCACGCCACGCCCGGCCACACGATGCCTTTCTGTAATATGACAATCATGGCAATTTAAACCCGCCCCGCCCAGTGTACTATCCGCCATATGCACGTCAAAAGATGCGCTTGGCGGATTGCGATGAGCTTCTTCAATATCACCGCGCTTGTTATTGCAGCCACCGCCCGCATATGAATGACAATTCACGCATGCCCCTTTAGTGGGCTCGCCCTGAATGTCCGTGATCGCCTGTAGCAAAGGGACAACCATCACTTCAGGTGCAGGTACAAAACGGAAACTGCCATCATCGCGGCGTTCGACTTTGCGGCGGTAGGACCTGGAATGACAGATCAGACAATCAATATTTTCCAGTTGCGCCGTTGTGGCTTCAGCCGCTGGTTTGGAACCCATGCCTATATGGCACAAGGCGCAACCGCCACTGACCGTTTCACCATCGAGGTTGGTTAATAAACCAATAACGTTAATGTCGGGATAACCGCAAAAATCATTGATGCCTCCGAGTTTGCCGCCGTTATCCATGTTCACAACATGAGGCGTTGGACCGTTCCATTGGTAATGCACCGACGCATGGACATCAACGGATTGATCATGACAGGCATTGCACGTTTTGCTGCCTTCATAAGTATCATAAAATCCTGCGTGCGATGGTAGCGCCGGCGGCGGTTCACCCTCGTCATCCGTTCCGCAATTGGCAGGCGCGTTTTTAACTTCTTTCTCCGCAGCTAAAGCATTCGCTGCCGCCTTCACCCGGCACGGCGGACTGGATATGTTCGCCAGCTCAAATTTCCATTTTCCGTTACGGTTAGCTTCAGTAACCCCCAATACCGCACCGCTCCCGGCGTCCGCGATTTCAACGTTTGCTTTTTCCGGTGCGCCTTTGCCACGGACTTTAAGTTCGCTTTCTTCACCATCCCATTCGGCTTCAGTAATCCTGAAGTTTTCAGAAACATTATCATCATCGTCATCGGATTCTTTATCAAGTGATGCGACAGCGGAAGCAGATGCCGGATTTACCGCACCTGATACAGCGGAAGAGTCGCCACAAGCGGATAAGCCTGCCAGAAACAAAATGACCGCCAGTAACAAAAAATATGGAATACCCGCCGAATTTGGATATATCTTTTGTAAACGATGTTTGTATTGTTGTTGCCTCACTTGAATAATCAGCGCCTCCTTTCATTATTTTTGAAACTTGCACCTGGGCACAACTGTGGATGGAACAACATCTTGCAGACTAATTACGTGTTACTTTCTGAAAAGAATGAAGCGTAAGAATTTTGCAGTTTTTGCTAAGAGGGAGGCGGTTAGGATAAATACATTGCGTGCCTGGGTAAATGATAAAAATCAATACCCAAAATCAAATTCACAATTCACTCAATATTCAATAATGTAACACATATCAAGGAAAGAGCTAAATTCAAACAAACAGACAGTACGGTTAAACCACACGCAAAAAACTGGCAAAGAATTGAAGGTAATAGCCGCTGTTGTTACATATATTTCATCGGCAAGTACGTAATGACTCTAAAATTTCATGGTTAAATGCTTAAACGGTAATTAAATATCCAATAGACGGGAAATACCTTTATCTAAGCCTGTATACAGGCCTAAGTAGACCGGTTTTTCAGCGAAACATCTTCCTTCACAGCAATCTATAATTTTCAGTTTTGGCATTACAAAAACGGCCATTGCAGGTTTGTTTGGTATGCGCATCCAGCCTGATGTTTGTATTGAGGCAAGCGGCGCACAGTGATGATAGACTGCCGCGAGAGACCATAGTTTGCCCTCCACCACAATCCAACTCACGTTGAACAAACTCCGTGGCGAATGTTTTAGCAGAGAGCGCGAGCGCTATCGTAAAAACAATTGCCCATTAATGAAGACGCCGGCGAGTATGCCTTATAGAATACTCGCCGGCGGATTGAAGTAAAGAGCAGCAGTCTTACGGCAACTTAAAATTGATGTCCTTTCACTGGGGTCCCATAAAATATATTGCGGAGCAGAGACTTTCTAATGCCGCCGCACCTTTGGCATAGAAAAACTGATGGAGACTCGGATTTACAAAACCGCCGGCGGCAGGGACGCCGCCGTGGAGCATTCTTTTCGAAACATGAACGGAAGTATTCACAGCGTGTTTTGTATAGCCGTGTCTCCACCAGCTCCAGCGCGCATTAAAAACCGCAAATCTCGAAAGCTATCCTGTCTATGAGCAATATTTATGGGACAGCAATGATGTCCTTTAATTAAACCGTCTGGCGCCGAACATAAACATACCTGCCGTCATTAACAATAACAAAGAACTCGGCTCCGGTACTCCTGCGGTTCGTTCAATAGTTATGCTTCCCAGACCAGCGTCCGTTTGCAACAGAGAACCAAACGCATCGCCCAGGAACGCGGTGGGATCGCCGCCAATGTTACCGGTGAAATTCAATAAACTGGTGCCGGCATCCAAAGTATCAAACGTTAAACTAAACAGGCGGAAATCACTGCTACCGTCCTGATTAAACAATCCGTCGAAAGATAATTCAGCCACATTGACGCTGCCCGCTGTTGAAGCATCTACACTTTGAAAGGAAAATGGGCTGTCCAGATAAATATCAAAATCGACGTTAGTCAAAGAGAGCAAACTCGCATCCCAGCTGACGTTGAAATCATACGTACCCACATACTGTTCCACGAGACCGGTAACCATAACATCAACTGTTGCCTGGTCTCCCAATTGCACGGTCTGGTTTGCGGGTACAAAACTCAACGTTACAGCAAACGCCGAACTTCCCGCCATTCCCAGCAATAAGATCAGGACGTACATGATATGCTTTAAGAATTTGTTCATTGTGTTTGTTTTCATCGTTAACTCCCCTTTAAAATTTCACTGCATGAAATTTAAAAATACCTAACGCAGCCCTGAAGCCGCGTTAGGTGATATTAAGCTGTTATGGTATGGAGCATTGCGGCAGATCGCACTGTTGAACACACATACGGCCATCCAGCACAGTGATAGTGCCATCGCCATCGGCATCGCGCGGGTCACTGGGGTCGCTGGCCGGAGTATTACGCGCGGCGAATATCATCGAAATGTCGTTACGGTCCACATCGCCATCGACATCAATGTCACACATCCGCGGCGGCTCCACCCCTAAGTCAATTGGCTGTTGACAGGTATTGCCGGCGCCATCCGTAACTTCCACCACGCCTGAACCCGACACGTTAGGATCCACTAAATTGACGGTGTAAGTCGCGCTGCCGTCGCCGGGAGTAAACGGATCCACACTTATAGCCAAATTGGCCGAGCCAGCCAGCAATGCGACAAAGAAAATTCCGGTATCTTCGTCAATTTGCCCGTTGTTGTTAAGATCCTCGCCCGGATCCAATACGCCGTTGTTGTTGACGTCCTCGCTGGGACGGTTATCCGTGGCGGCGCCCGCAAACGACGGCGGCGGACCTGCCACTACTGTGCCCGAACATAAGGGAGGATTGGCATCACCGCTCGGATTAATAAATTGAAACAACGCGCCGCCCGGATATATGTACGAATCATAGGCGTTATATCCCTCCACGGTTATACCGTGAAAGCCATTGGATGCGGTCGTATGCGTGCCTTCCTCAAGAGGAATACGCGCGACGGAGTAGCCGCTGCCGGCTATGGGTGTAAAACTTCCGGCGCCTATTGGCGCGCCATCAAGTAATATGCTCGCCAGATCAGCGTCTTCCGCAATCACAGTCAAATAATGTTCCGCGAACTGATTACCACCCGGCGTGGAAAACGTGTAATTTTGCAGATATTGCGCAAACGGAATCATGTTACCCATCGCCGGATCCCCGATGCGTATCGCGCCAGGCGCATCCTGCCCCGTCATATATTGCGCAACATAGATAGGTTTATCCGCACTGAACAGATGATCCCCGGGTAATTGCGCCGTTTCCATGAATTGGCCACGGTTAATCGTGCCAATCGCGGCGCCGTCCTGAGACACGGTTGTATTATCCTCAGAAGCCAAAATACGGTAAATTGAACCGTTGGGCCGATTAGGCAAATTGCCCACCAGCACATCGGTGCCCCAGGTCTGTACGGGTTGGGCTACTTCAAAGATATGGTCACATGCGGTAACTCCGCTTGGCACCTGAGTACACCCGTTGCCATTGACCAGACCCACGGGACGATCCGCTATGATCTCCGTGCCGGTCAGTGTTTCCGAGTAGGCTGCGGAGGCAGAACGCGCATGATAGCCTTCACCACGGTTGAGCACCACATTGAATGGCGCCCCAACGGCATGACCTCCAACAAGTTCATTGGTCGGTGTAATAGTTACCGTTGTGTTGTCGTATGCCGCATACACGGTGAACTGTGCGCCGATAAATGCCGGATTGTAATCCATCACCAGATATTCCGTGTTCATGGTATCGACCGGCAGTCCCAAGGCCGCATCCGAACTTTGTGGTCTGAGATTTATTAGATAAGCAACAAACTCCTCGCTGCCGAAAACATGCACGGCGTTATTCTGCACAGTATTCGCGATCCAGCCGGAAGCGGCAGTCACTGGCAAAGAGACTGTGGTGACGCTTCCAGGAATAATGGCGTAAGTATTAATGAATGTTGGAGAGTTGACTGGATAGTGCACGGTCACTGTTGTCGCAACATCGCCAGTTAAATGCAGTTCTACAATGCCTGTTGCATCAAAATTGGGATTAAATGCCAGGATAAAATCAGTTCCCTTATTATCAAGCACCGCATGTGCCGCTGATCCGCCAAACACCGCCGCCAGCGCCACTGCGCATGACAGCCATGTCATGATGCGTTGTTTAACAGTTTTAGGTGTTTTGTGCAAATAGTATTCAGACAGACCAACCAGTTTTCGATACTTTATAGAAGCAGGCAGTGAACTCCGTAAACTATGCGTCATAGCATACACTCCTTTATTGTTGATTTATTGCCCGACAACAAACTAAATTAATATAGAAACCCCGTAAGAAATATAGAAACCCCGTAAGACCGAACAATAATGCGCTTAACATGCCAATTAAATTTTACGTTTTTTATTACAACTAGTTATAGAATTACAACTCAAAGCTTCGTTATTGATTATTAAAATGTGTAAAAACATCCGACGGTTTTGCTTTATTTCAAGTCGCGTAGTGCATTTTCGCTGTAAATTATTTCGACATACTGTTTCTTGTAACACTTTCCGGCTTTGGTATTGGAATCGACCGTTAACTGCTCATCATCTAAACAGTTAGTCATTAACATAAACTATTACACATAATTCATGCGTAGCAAAGTTAGCAATCAATGAATCCTGAACCTATCTCAAAATTGACAAGTTCGTACCGTCCGCATTCAGCGTGATCGGCGCAAATGCGTTGGAGTGGTTGGCTACCAAAGTCGCCACGGCGCCAACTGTGTCGTATTGTATATCGTACAGTGTTACATCAAAATTACTCAACTCCAGCTCCGCGCTTTCTCCGGCAGAATTGCCCGCCGTCAATACAAAATAGTAAGTGGCGCCATTGGCGAGCCCGGTGTGCGTATAGGCCGACGTTACATCATCGTGCCGCATGCCGCCGCTCAACATTGCGTAATTGGTTTTCGTCACAGTGGATTGAGTGGCCATATACACGGTACAGGATGTTGCACCTGCCGATGCATCCCATGTCAGCGTCACCCGACCGTCACCGGCCACGGCAACCACGTCCACTGGAGCCGCAGGCGTCTCAACGGGACCCTGCGATGGCGGATTGTTACCAGCGCCGCCAACACCCTCGCCGCCACAGGCGGACATTGTGACTAATATACCTATATATAGTATGCGCTGGATAAACAGGGAACTTATAATTCGTTGAAAAGGATTGCACCCGGGAACAATGATCAAAAGACCAAATCTCGTATTATTGTGTTTATGATAGCTGTACAGGGTAATAACCCTCACCATACCACGTCTAACCCAACAAACAGTTTACAAGTTTCCCGGCCGCAAAAAATAGGCAATTCACTCATTTGATAAGGCGGCACGTAATATATGTAGGTCTTGGTACCAAAACACCTGACCGCCTTACAATGAAGCACACCATTTAGATGCGGCTAAGTAACCCACTGCACTGCACTAGATCCTTGACTGTTCAGCGGCGGTCTTGCCGGCAATTCGTTCCGCAAGTCCTTGCACTTGATAATAGAGCACCGGCACTATAAATATCGCCAACATTGTGGCCATGACCATGCCGCCAAATACGGAGAGCCCAAGGGTGATACGGGACGCAGCACCGGCGCCGCTGGCCAGTATGAGCGGCACCACTCCGAGTATGAAGGCAAAGGACGTCATCAATATCGGACGCAAGCGCAACGTGGCCGCTTCCACGGAAGCATCCCACAGGGATTTTCCTTCCTCATATTTCAGCCTGGCGAATTCGACAATCAAAATCGCGTTCTTGGCCGCCAGGCCAATCACCAGCACCAGACCGATTTGTGTATAGACCGAGCCGGGTGCGCCGGTAATCCATAACGCAAACATTGCCCCGAAGATGCCAAACGGCAGAGAGAACAGCACCGCGAATGGCACCGCCCAGCTTTCGTAAAGCGCGGCCAGAAACAGGAAAACCACCAGCAACGCCAGCACGAGGATCGGGCCGGTTTGTCCCGCGCTTTCCTGTTCCTGACGGGAAAGCCCGGACCATTCGAATCCATAACCTTCGGGCAGTGTTTGCGCCGCGACGGCCGCCAACGCCGCGAGCGCTTCACCGGAGCTGAATCCCGTTTGCGGTTTGCCGCCGATTTCCGCGGCGCCATAGCCGTTAAAGCGTTTCAACACCGTGGGCGCCCCGGTTTTTTCGCTACTCACCAGAGTTGATAACGGCGCCATGGCGCCGTTATTGTTGCGCACGAACAGCAGATTAAGCGCGCTTTCGTTGATTCTGTACTCGCTTTCCGCCTGCATGCTGACCTTGTAAGTTCGCCCAAACCGGGAGAACTCGTTAATTTGCGCGCCCCCTAACATGGTTTGCAGAGTGGAAAAAACTTCGGACAAGGGCACTCCCAGTTTTTTGGCTTTTTCACGGTCGACCAAAATGCGGATAGCGGGCGTGGTGGTTTGCAGTTTGGAAAAAACCATTCCTATCTCAGGCCTTTGTTGCGCCGCGGCGATAAAATTGTCGGCAACCTCCTGTAATGCAGCGGCGCCTTTGCCCGCTTTATCCTGGATCATCATGCTGAAGCCGCCGGTGGCGGACAAACCCGGAATTGGCGGGGGATTAAAGGGCAGTATCTGCGCCTCGGTCACCGCCTGCACCTGCCGGTAGAAATTCTGAATAATGGCGCGCAGCGAGGTTTCCGGCGTGACGCGTTCCGACCATTCCTTGAGACGAACCACCAGCAGACCGGTGTTGGATTGGGCTGTGCCTGACAACAGATTCACACCGCTGACACCGACGGTTTTCTCCACGCCGCCGATACCCAGCGCAATGGCTTCCACGCGATTCATTGTGGCCTGGGTGCGCGCCAGGGTCGCCGCTTCGGGTAACGCGACTGATACCAGAAAATACCCTTGATCTTCATCAGGCACGAATGTGGTCGGCACCTGCTTGAAGAGGCCGGCTGTCGCGGCGATCAATGCCCCCAGGGTTAACAGCGCCAATGCGCTGCGGCGAATGCACAAGGACACGCCCCGCCCGTAGCGCCCGGTAAGCGTTTCAAACAAGCGGTTGAAACCATCAAAGAAGCGCCTGATAAAATTCTTCTTGTCATGACTTTCATGCCGGCGCAGCAGCATGGCGCAGAGGGCCGGTGTCAGGGTCAGCGCTACCAGCGCCGAGAGCAGCACGGAAATGGCGACGGTCAGTCCAAACTGCCGGAACATCACGCCGGTGATACCGCCGAGCAACGTGACAGGCACAAACACCGCACACAGCACTAAAGCTATTGCGACGACGGGTCCGGAGACTTCACTCATCGCTTTGATGGTGGCATCGCGCGCGCTCATCATGCCGGTTTTCATGTGGTGCTCGACAGCTTCCACCACGACTATCGCGTCGTCCACCACAATGCCGATTGCCAACACCAGCGCAAACAGCGTCAAGGTATTGATGGAAAATCCAAGGGCAACGAAGGCGGCCAGCGTGCCGATCAAGCTGACGGGCACCGCCAGCATGGGAATCAGGGTGGCGCGCCAGCTCTGTAAAAACAGGGTTACCACAATCAACACCAGGATCATCGCCTCGGCCAGTGTTTTCAATACCTCGGTCATGGATTCAGTCACGAAAATAGTGCTGTCGGTGATCACCTCCAGCGCGAGGTCAGGCGGAAACTCCGCCTCGACCGCGCTGAATTGAGCGCGGATTTTTTCGGCCACATCCAGCGCATTGGCATCGGGTGTGAGGTTGATGGCGTAGATAGCGGCCGGTTTGCCTTTATAGGAACCGAAGTAGAGATATTCCCTGGCGGCCAATTCGCAACGGGCGACGTCTTCGATGCGCACAAACCCGCCTTTGGTATCGCTTTTTAATACGATCTTGCAAAATTCGTCCGGCTCCACCAGGCGTCCTTGCACTAATACTGAATATTGCGAAGTTTGAGTAGCGGGCGCCGGAAACTGGCCAAACGTGCCGGCGGGCACCTGCACGTTTTGTTCGCGCACCGCTTGCGCGATATCGTTGGCGGTAATTCCGTGTTTCGCCATGCGGGCCGGATCAAGCCAGATGCGCAAACCGAAATCGGAACCGTATTCGTTAACGTTGCCCACTCCGGGAATGCGTTTGAGCACGTCCGTTACATAGATACTGCCGTAGTTCTTGAGAAAGAGCTGGTCGTAGGCGCCGTTGGGAGAATGCAACGCGTAGTACATCAGCACATCGGGCGTTTGTTTGCGGATGGTTACCCCAACCTCATTAACCTCGCTGGGCAAACTGGGTGTGGCAGTTGAGGCGCGATTTTGGGTGAGCACCGCCGCCATATCGGCGTTGCGTTCCAGGCCAAAGGTGACGTTCAGCGAATAGATACCGCTGCCGGTGGACTGAGAGTCCATGTAGAGCATGCCTTCAACGCCGTTCACCTTGTCCTCAATAACCTGCGCGACGCTCTCCTGCACCACTTCAGCGTTAGCTCCTAAATACTGAGTGCCCACGTTGATTGTTGGCAGAGTAATCTGCGGGTACTGGGCGATGGGCAATACCGTGACCGCGAGCATGCCGCACAGGGAAATAAACAGCGATAACACAATCGCGAAGACGGGCCGATCGATAAAAAACCGCGCCATTGATCCGCCTCCTTAGACGTTTTTATCAGGGGCAGGTAACGGAGCCATATTCATGGGTACGGCGATCACCTTGGCGCCGGGGCGCGCTTTGTGGTGCCCATCGACGATAACCTGCTCACTCTCGCCAAGGCCGGAAATAACCTGCATGTCGCTGCCGATTTTAGCGCCCAGCTTTACCTCCCTGCGCTCGACTTTTCCTTCCTTATCAATGACACTGATGAAAGTTTTGTCCAATACCTCCTGAACGGCCCGGTTCGGAATCAGCAGCGCGTTATCGACTTTGGCGACGACCGCCCGCACGCGGCCAAACATGCCTGGACGCAGCACTTCACGAGGATTAGGAAAGGTGGCTGCGATTGCCAGGGTGCCCGTGCCGCTCGCGATGGTGCGGTCGGCAAAAGTAATAACGCCGGTTTCCTTGTAGAGACTGCCGTCGGCCAGCAGAAGCTTTACGGTGATAACCGGGCGCGGCTGACTGGATTCCAATATGGGACGCACCAGCTCAAGATAGTCGCGCTCACTCAAAGCAAAGTCCACGCGCACGCTTTCCGTGGTGGATACAGTGGCTAACAACGTTTGATTGGCGGTGACCAAAGCGCCAACCTTAACCTGAGCGCGCCCAATCCGGCCGTTGTAAGGAGAAAGAATCGCGGATTCGCGCAGCATCGTTTCCGCCTGATCCAGTTGCGCGCGGGCGGATTCCACCGCCGCATTGGCTTGCTCAAGGCGGTTAATCGCTTCGTCATATTGCTGGCGGGAAATGGTGCCATTCTCCACCAGTACTTTGTAGCGTTCCTCATCGGCTTTCGCTTTCTTCCGGTTCGCTTCGGCCTGATCAAGGACCGCGTTTGCGTCATTCACGGCGCTTTGCAGGCTCTCGCTATCGATACGAAACAGCGGATGACCCTGGGTAACGAGACTGCCTTCTTTAAACTCCACCGAAAGCACCCGGCCATTGACTTTGGAGCGGATCTCCGCCTCATCCACCGCCGCCACCTCGCCGATAAAATCCCGCTCAACTTCGATGGAGCGCCGTTCCGGCTGCTGAACACTGACGTTTGGTACCACGGGTGGCGGCGGAGTCTTGCTGCAAGCCGGAAATACGGCAACGAGTATTAGCAGCAAAAGGGTACGGACGGATAACATATCAACTCCTTGTTCGGGCTGTTGTGTTCAAGGAAGATGTCTTCATCCGGAAAGGCGTCTCTAAAACCGGAATTGAAAGTCATTACCGGAAATTATCCGCACCAGGCCGCGCAGGCGCGGCTGTCTTCCATGTCGGAGAATTCCTGGTTAACCAGCTTAATCGTTATAGCAAATCGTAAGCCGTGTTAATTTTGTTGGAGTTCAAGGTTGAATGCAAGGCGTGTTTTAAATAGATTAAGCAGATCACCACCTAAACATCATAGGAAAGCCGAAGGGCCGGAGACTCCGGCCCGCGATCTCTCCGGCTCAGAACCGCTCAGTTGGCAACGAAGCAGTAAAACAGTCCGGCGCCGCCCGTACTCTTCAAACCTTCCTGGCTGCAACCGCGCGTGCCGTGGGACGAGTTCCAGGACTTCATGTGCCGGATGTCCTTCAAACCTATGCGGTCGTGATGACCGACAATGGCCGATCCCTCGCCGTTCTTCGTCCAGCTCCCACAGGTCGTATCGCCACCCGCCGTGGAATACATGCCGGCCGGGTCCGAGCCTGTCAGGATATCGTGCAAATTCACGGGATCGCCGCGTCCGCTCACGATCTCCCCTTTTTCAGTCAGTGCGGTCTCTTTAGTGATGTTATTGGAGGGCGAATGAAGATCGTCGATGTTCCTGGCGACGAGCACGCCTTTGGCATTGTGCCAGGGACCTTTGCCGATACGGTCCCGCGCGTTTATGCCCGCGTCTCCGCCGGTCGCCGTCGTGCTCAGGTACGCACGCTAGTTGGTATGCGTTGACCCCGCCGCTTTTGCGAGCGCCGCGCAATGTGCATCAGCCCCCTCCAGTCCGCCGAGGTTGGCGCCATCTCCTTTGCCCACGCTGGTCACGAAAAACGTCATGTCCGGTGCCGCGGCTAGTGTAGTGCCCATTGCCCCGAATACCAGCACCGATATAAAAATACCTGCTGTTGATAGACCTAAGCGGCTCATTTCGTTCTCTCCTCTTATTGAATGAACAATAAAACATGTCACATGTAACGGCGCATGAACGCAATTTTTTTGATTACTTCTCCCGTGAATCAGTTCCACTTTTTTATAGCGCGGACTGACGCTTGTCACTTCACAGCATCTTCTTTAACAACATTTTAGTTCAAGAGATTTTAGCTCAAGAGGCTTCCGATTGGATTTCTTTTATCCTTCGTAGCGCATATTTGCGAAATTTCCGCAAAATTGCTCACTCGTCAATCAATGATTCCGTTTAAACTCTTATCTCCGCATGAATTGGCGGACAATTTATCATAGTTTAAAACCAATCTTTATCAGTAAGCTGACCTTGTATTGGGCCGCCATATAGCATGGATTTCAGATGGATTTGGCGTTTGCGGGCCACCGTCATTGTTATTATTGATTCGCGCTATCTTGCACGTGTTCTCTCTGGCGCACCTCTCTTTTTTCGGCGTCGACTGGAGCGATTTGTTCCGCATATATACGCCAATTGATCTGTAGAACAGATACACTTGAAAGAAGCAAAACAGTAATAGTGGCGCTTGTACTTCAAGATGATTCTTCCAATACGTCGTTTCGTACAAGTAACAGCATACGGCACAGAACAATATGAAATTAACAATATTGAAGAACACAACATGAAGTATCCCTCTAAAGCCATTTGTTAAAATGGCTATCGCGCCATGAACAGTCAATAACAATGCAACGATTGCCGCGACAACCGCAGCAACTGTGAGATATATTATTTCTACCGGCATACCCTGCGCCCATGAATTACCGGGAAGCAGCATAGTCAGGACGATAATATTTCCAGCTCTCAACATTGCCTTGAATGACACCGCAAATCACCGGTGGCAAAAGCAAAGCGACGAAGGCGCGGCTTTTTGCCGTCCGAGCGAATTCGCTTTTATGCTTTTAACAGCGTCCATATTCCTATGCCTATGAATCCAATTCCTGCAATGTAATGGAGATGTTTCTCAGTTATATAGTGAGAAACAACACCCCAGCAAGAACACCAATGCCCGATGCAACAATTAACGCCAATGACGCCCCAATAAATACTGTGAGCTTGTTAACTTCTTTATCAGCCGCATATAACATTGTCGCCAATTGGGTTTTATCACCGAGTTCCGCGATGAATACAACGGCAAATACCGTAAGCAAAACTCGGAAATGGTATCTGAAATGGTGAAATGGGGACGCTACCCTAATGGCGAAATGGGTATATTTTGGGGTCAGAGCTCTTTTTACCCGTGCACGCCGTCATAGGGATAGAAGACCGCACGGGCCCTGGTGCGCCGTGCCGGGGGCGTCGGTGTCGTAGAACATGACATCGTGCGGATTGACCAGGTTGACGGCGAGAAACCACGGCTTGCCCTGCGCCGCCAGTTCGCGCCCCTTGCCACGCAACCAGCTTCCCGCCATGGCGGCAATCACGCCGTCGTGTAGATAGCCGCCCTGATGGTGCGCGATGATGTCGCCCTCGCCGAAATAGTCGGAGAAGCCGTAGTCCTCCATTTCCTGTGTGAAGATCTTGGTGG
>JAKEGK010000161.1 GCA_022627515.1 Gammaproteobacteria bacterium | reverse complement strand
TTATATTAGCCGGCTTTACGTATGGAGAGGAATTTCTTCCTTCGTTCAAACCTGACTGCAGGCACGGTAGGGCCAATTTGATTTATCGGAAATAACGTTTGTAAACTCATCCAAATCGTTATTCGCCACATGTTCTTGTATGTACAGAGCCGACGTAATGATATAAACGCCTCAAACGGCTAACTCATTGTTTTTGATCGCCTTTTTGTGGGGATGGCTCAGAGTCTGACCCTATTGACTTTTTGACCCCTATCTTCGGAATTTCGCTGACTCTGTTCCTTGATTGTCTTAAATAAAGAAGCCGATTGAAAACAGTATCAATGCTGCAATAAATAAATTTGTGCTAATCCTTTTAAATTGTGTTGCATTGATCGCCAACATGATCAGCATCAATGAAAGGGAAAATAAAGAACAGGCTACAAATACTATGCCGGCTGAGTCAATGTTATACTGGCGCATAGTTAATCGGCCTGGCAGGGTGATGCTTTCTTGCTGGAATAAAAACAATCCCAGCAAACTAAATAAAATAGAAAATGTAATCAGCAGTATTCTACCAGGCCAGGATTGATTCATGGCGTTACTGTGGGTAGGCAATTTTGTAATTGGATTTCCAAACAAGCTTCCCTGCATAGCTGTCCACTTTATCTTCCAGACCACGAAGTAATTGCAAACATAGTTGCTGTGGCTTGCCATCTCCCAACGCCTGCAAAATAAATTGTAAATGCTTTTTCTGTATTTTTTTCGACTACCAGTTTTTCGAGCAGTTGATTAACAGATTTTGAAGTTTCTCGCCAGACTTGATCGTATTCGGTTACAACACTATGCTTTCTAACCAGGATACCGCTTTGTATATTCTGCAATATCCTACCGGATTTCATCGGCCCAGGTTGATTGAATGTCCACGCAGTGATGGTTTAGGCTATACAGCGGTAGGAGTAATCTCGGTGACCAGATTGCCAAGCATTAATAATTGCGATCATATTTCCAACTGGCATAAGGAAGATAGACAAAGTACCTGCAGTTGAACCTATTATGGTCAAGGTTGAGCTGCCAGCAACAAGACTGTTAGCGATGGGAATTAATTCTGCAACAGTGAATACATCAGAGGTATTTCCGATATAATCAATAACTTTGCTAAAAACCGGCCAGTTATTACCTGCACTATGATAGTCATTACCGAGAATATCTTTTACAAGCTGCTTTTTTTCAATTTCAGATAATTTTGCGTTTGACATAATCCCCCCCAAATAAAAATCGTGACTGTCACATGCTATTGATGCAAGTCAGATATATCATATTCAACACAAATACCACATCTCAAGGAAATACATCATGAAATCGGCGCGATACCTTATTATAATTCTGGCATTTTTTACAGCACCTGTCTCAGCTGAAAATATCAATGATTTTGATATAACCTGCGTGATTTTTACGGAAGCAAAGAACACGACCTTTAAAAATCATGAAGCACTTAGTGCCTATATTGAGGAAAATATCACTGCGCGGGTACAGTCAAAGGCGGTGAAAGACACCTACTACGTGATTTTTAATTTACCGCCAGAAGAACGTTACGATGTTTTCAAAAAGTCTGCAGAGCACGAACTCAAAAGAGAATGGGACTGTCCGGCTGCGAAAGCTTTATTACGATAGTTTGAATAAATTCTACACTGGGACTGACCGATCCACATGGTCGGCATCCGGCAGCCAGAATTGAACTTTTACCGTGTAGAATCCTCCATGAAAATGTATTTACCTCTCATGAAATCGACCGGCGCAATATCCAATGTCGAGGTATAACGTAAGCGGTTAGCACCGGATCTGAATGCGACAAGTAATAGGTTTGTGCAATTGATGCAATAGTCACAATGACAATTTACATTGCAAATGGGAATACCACCACAAAATAGACTACACTACGAAGATGGCACAAGTCGAAACCATTACACCCACCCAGGCCTGGGACATGATTCAACAGGAACCCAAGTCCCTGTTTGTCGATGTCCGCTCACATATGGAATTCCTGTTTATCGGGCATCCGGTGGGCGCAATCCATATTGCATGGATCGATGAACCGGACTGGAACGTGAATCCGAATTTTGTCAGAGAGGTTCGCCAGTTATTGCTCGGTGGTTTATCGCATCGCGGTGAAGGCGGGAATGTGCCGATTTTTCTGATTTGCCGCAGTGGCAAGCGTTCACTGGAAGCGGGCGAAGCCCTGATCCAGTCGGGATTCACGAAAGTTTATAATATTGCTGAGGGTTTTGAAGGCGAGCTTAATGACCATCATCATCGCAGTACGTTGGGCGGCTGGCGTTTTCACGGTTTGCCCTGGGAGCAATGTTAAGCTTTTGTGATAACTTCCCCCGCGCATCACTGTCACAATGAGCGTATTAACTCATTGGATTGCGCGCCATGTTACATCGATATCGTCTCTTCTATAGTTTGTTGCTCGGCAGTGTTGTCATCAATGCACATGCGTTTGAGTTTAAAAGCGCTTTGCAACAAACCACGCTACTAGAGTTGTATACCTCCGAAGGCTGCAGCAGCTGTCCGCCCGCAGAGGCTTATCTAAACACACTCAAAAACGACACGCGCTTGTGGAAGGATGTCGTGCCCGTGGCTTTTCATGTTGATTACTGGGACTACCTCGGCTGGCAGGACCGTTTTGCCAGACCGGAACATCGCGTGCGTCAGGAGGCCTATGCGGCCATCAACAAACAAAACACGATTTACACTCCGGCCTTTTTTATCAATGGCAAACCGTGGCGGCGTGGCCTGTTTGGCGGCGACATCGCGACCAGCACAAACCAGACGGGTGTATTACAGGTCAGCTATGAACACGGAAAATTAGCGGCAAATTTTCATTCCAGTGATAAAACAAAAAAACACTGGACGTTGCATGTCACCCTGCTGGGGCTGGGTTTGATGTCGAATATTGAAGCAGGTGAAAATAGTGGCCGCCATTCCGCGCATGAGTTTGTCGTGCTGCAGACGCAAAGTGCGGTGAGTAACGATGGCCAATGGCAAATGCACATCAATACGAAAAATGTAATGCCCGCCGAACGCTATGCACTGGCAGCCTGGATAACAAAACAAAACGAACCCAGTCCGATACAGGCGGTGGGCGGATTTCTGCCACAGCTGGATTAACTTTTCTTGCTGATAAAGTTGGTGACCTTGGAACCCAGCTTGAACAGCTTGATCAATGTCGGCCGGGGTACGTGCCGCATCTGCTCATACCACGTCGAGATGTTTTCCATAAATTCGAGCACGTCGTGAATGCGCTGTTTGACATCATCGGGTGTGGTTTTATCAGATTCCCCTTCGAGCACACAGGCACGCAGCATGGTCAGGGTCGGATCGATTTCCCGACGTTTACGTTCTTCCATTATAACCGTGAACATTTCCCACGGGTCTTTCAACGACTCAAAGTGATCGCGGCGATCACCCATCACATGCACAATATGGACGAGCCCCCAGCTTTGCAGTTCCTT
>JAKEGK010000160.1 GCA_022627515.1 Gammaproteobacteria bacterium | reverse complement strand
TCTCGTACTTCACGCACAACTGCATCTTCGGGGGCTTCACCATAATTCAAATTACCTCCTGGCAATCCCCACGGATGAATCCTCTGATATGTGGATTTGACGAGCAGGATTTGTTTATCCCTGTTGAATATCACTGCAACAGCAAAAACCTGAAACAATGGTCGAAGGATCCGTGACAGGACTTCTTGAAGCCATGCAGGAAACGCCCGCCAGATTCTCAACAGAATATATTTAGTCATGCCGGGGCAATGGATGAAGGTATGGGCGCAAAGGAAACTCGCTAAACGAAATCAACTCAACGTCCAGAAGAAGAAGCGGGCACTTCATCCACACGAGAATGATTCAAATCGCAATACAACGAGTCTGGGCAACAATCCACACATTCGAGTTGAAGCGTGGCATGGGAAATATTATAGCGGCGATGAACAATCTCGCTGATCTGGCGTCGAATATCTGCACCGACACTGATGTGAAGATCGTCAGTGAGGATATGTGCGGACATGGTGCGCAGGCTCTGCGTGAGACTCCAAACATGCAAATCATGAACGCCAAGCACGCCGTCAATTTGCATGAGTTCATCCACCAGTTTTTTCAAGTTTACATCACGCGGTGTGGACTCAAGCAGGATGTCCACTGTTTCGTGCAGAATGCCCCAGGCGTTATAAAGAATAAAGAAACCGATGAGCACGCTGACAAACGGGTCGAGCCAGTTCGCATTTGTAAAATAAATGAGGACGCCAGCGATTACCGCGCCAACCGTCGAAAGCACATCGCCCATCAAATGGACAAATGCAGAACGCAAATTGAGGTCATGTTCACTGCCGCGCTTGACCATGAGCGCGGTGGCAAGATTTACGACGATTGCAATCAGGCCGACGCCGATCAATATGCCCGACTGCACTTTGGGAGGATTAATGAAGCGATGATAGGCTTCATAGAAAATCCCAAGCGCGATCAGGACAAGCGTTGTTGAATTGATGAACGCAGCCAGGATACCGGCGCGATGGTAACCATAGGTCTTGCGCGCATTGGCAGGTCGTGCGGTAAGCCAGACCGCAACCCAACTCAAACCGAGCGCAATCACATCTGTGAGATTGTGCGCAGCATCGGTAAGAAGTGCAAGGCTGTTGGCGAATACTCCCGCCGCGGCTTCGATGAAGACAAAGGCCAGGGTTAGGAAGAGTGACAGCGAGAGCCGCGTTGAAGTTTGTTTGGCAATGTCACTGAAATGGGAATGTGTGTGGTCGTGAGTCATAGATTGATCTGATTTATTTTTCCCATAAATTAGGAAAATAGTCCCTGGCCTTTGCTAAAATGCCGTGTTTAGCTTCCCAATTATCTGGCAAAGGCTCCAAGTGAAAGATGTTTGATTTCCAAAGCGCGCTTTCAGCCAGTGGGTAATATTTTAATTGTCCGCCAGACTCTCCATACCATTCAAATAAAACGCCTGTTTTATCCCGACCGCGCAAATGTCGCCCGACTCTCTCCTCACTATTATTTGTAACAGATGGAAAGTCCCATTTTAGCGACAATGCAGATGGCAAACCAAGGGAAAACTTAAATAACTGGTACTCGCCTTGTTGATTCCAAGAAAGTGCAAGATAAAAACTTTTCGAAAGATCAACTCGCCCACCCTGCTTCAAACCAACATTTGCATGCCATTCGTTTGCCTGCGCCAACAATGCTTGGGCTACATCAACAGGTTTAGCTTTGTAATTTTGCTGATTAATACCCGCCTCACCCAAGCGATCCCAAAATTTGCCGGAGGAATTGGAAAGTTCAAGAGTTACTCTTCCAGTGCGTTTTGTATCATTTAAAGTTCGACGCATTTTACAGGAGACGCCAAAACAAACATCTCTCTTTTTAGCAGATGGAAATAACACATCGAAAATAAACTTATTTTCCTGCGCTTCCCCGCCAAAAGCAACAGCAACAGATCGTTCGAAATCCCGCCAACCTGGCAGGGTTCGACCATCTTTTAAAGACTGTTGACCACTGCCATCCTGATACGTGCTCAGAATCAAACGAAATCGTTCGAATTCTTTTTTTATAGGGCTTCTATCAACAAAGGGAATTGTCATTTTCTGCCTATTTCAAGTTCATCTTTCATCAATTCATCTATGCTTACTTTAAAATAACGTGCGACCTTCAAAACAAAATCGGCTGTAGGTTTCTTTTTGCCTGCCTCTATTTCACTAATATAACCATGCGCGGTCAAACCTAAAGCATAAGCAAGTTCCTTAAGTGTCATTTGCTTATTGGTTCGTAAAGCACGGAGTTTTTCACCAAAGCGTAGCATAGAATTGAATTGACAGATAGAAAGGACTATGATAAAATGTCTCTAGTAGAGACAAGAGGAATTGACACAATGACAACAGTTAACGGTACGCGTGAAATGATCAACAGCCCTTTTAAGTGGGTTGGCGGTAAATCGCGTCTTAGAAAACAAATTATCTCTCTCCTTCCAAAACATACTTGCTATATCGAAATCTTTTCCGGCGCGGCCTGGGTTTTATTTGGAAAGCCGCCAAGTGATGTGGAGGTTTTAAACGACATTGACCAGGAGCTTGTCACTTTTTTTCGTGTCGTAAAAGAAAAACCTGAAAAACTTATCGCTTCATTTGAATGGGAACTTGTTTCGCGCACAGAATTTCAGCGGCTTGCTTCTTTAGACCCGACACAATTAACTGATGTTCAACGCGCACACAGGTTTTACTATTTGATTATGGCTGGTTGGGGCGGTGAACTGAAATATCCTCGCTTCCAAACCAGTATTTCCGATGGCGGTCATGGGAATCGCCTAATCGGTGCGCTGGAGACTTTAAAAGAGCGAATAACTCCTGTCCATGCACGGCTGCAAACAGTAATTATTGAAAATCTTGACTGGCGCAAATGCATAGAACGCTATGACCGTCAAACAACCGTAATGTATCTTGATCCGCCATACCCAGATAATGGCGTTAATTATGCGCACAATATACGTTCATGGGACGAGCATAAAGAATTGGCAGATTGCCTGCAGAAAACACAGTGCAAGTGGATTTTATCTTCGTATGACATCACAAAAATTCATGAACTCTATACTGAAAATTATGTTGTTTCAGTTCAATAAGCTTCCGGCATGAAATCAAAAAAAGAGGGCCGGGAGCTCACAATAAATAAAGAAGTGTTAATTACAAATTATATGCCTGAT
>JAKEGK010000159.1 GCA_022627515.1 Gammaproteobacteria bacterium | reverse complement strand
GGTTGGCGCGCATTACGATTCGGTGACGGGCAGCCCCGGCGCCAACGACAACGGCAGCGGCATCGCGGCGTTGCTAGAACTTTTCGGTTTATTTACGCACGAACATCCGGCAACCACCATACGTTTCGTGGCGTTTGTGAATGAAGAACCGCCGTTTTTTTATTGGAACAATATGGGCAGTATGATCTATGCCAGGCAAATGAAGCAGCGCAAGGAAAACATCCGTTACATGATTTCCCTGGAAACCATCGGCTATTATTCGTCAGAACCAAACAGCCAGCACTATCCCCCGTTTTTGAAACACTTTTATCCGCACACGGCAGATTTCATAGCCTTCGTTTCCAATCTGGGTTCCCGCCGCGTGATGCTACGCGCTGTCAAGGCATTTCGCGCCACCAGTAATTTCCCGGCGCAACATCTTGCCAGCCCGGCTATCGTTCCCGGCGTATCATGGAGCGATCATCTGTCGTTCTGGCGGGAGGGTTATAAAGCATTTATGATTACAGATACCGCGTTTTACCGCTATCCTTACTATCACACGTCACAGGACACACCCGATAAACTCACCTAAGAACCCTTTGCCCGGATGACCCATGGTTTGTTTCTAATGTTAAAAGCTTTGACATCCAGGTAACGCGGTTCATCAACACGGCTAAAACACGCGTAAAAATTTTGCGTCACCAGCGCAGCAGCAACCGTTTATCTGTCGTGACTTCCACACCGGCCGCAAAAGGTTTGCCTTCGCGGTTCAGGACATGCTGCACCCAAAACACATCTTCTTCAGCCACGCGGTTGGAGCGGAAGCGTCTGATCTGCCGGGGCGCCATGATCATGCGCACCAGCTTGCCCGTATCCGGCGCCATGCGGACAAAATACATTAACGCCAGATCGTCCCGATAGTGTTCGTAACCTTCGATACCTTCATAATCATTCAAAAAATCACCGCAGCCGTAAATGACCGGTTTGTCTTTATATACTTCGATGCCCTTAAAGTGATGCGAAGAATGACCGTGGATAATATCCACTGCCGCATTATCGATAAGCTGATGGGCAAATTGCTGATGCTCGCTGGGAACTGGATAACCCCAGTTACCACCCCAATGAATGGACGCCACCACGATATCCCCGGCCCGCTTCACCGCAAGCACTTGCTTGCTGATTTGCCGCACCGTTGCCGTTGACAGGTCATCCAGCAGATTAACACCGGGACGATCGGCTTTTGCCGCCCAATACGAGGGAATGCCACTGGACTCCAGGCCGAAGGAAAACACCAGCACTCGTCCTTTACCGCCAATTTCCAAGACAGCAGGCGCTTGCGCTTCGGCCAGATTGTTACCGGCGCCCGACGTTTTGATATGCGCTTTGGACAACGTGTTTAATGTTTCCGCCAGTCCTTCATGTCCCCAGTCCAGCACATGGTTATTGGCCAGCACACAACAATCAATGCCGGCCGCGCTGATGGCGGGAATATTTTTCGGATGCATCCGGTAGTTAATGCCTTTACCGCCCTCGTACTCGTTACTGGTGGTCACGCTGGTTTCAAGATTGATAATGCGCGCATCCGCGCGCGCCATCTCGTTAAGCGCATCGCCCCAGATATAAGCAAAATCCACGGGTTTGGGAATGGGGCCATTGGCTTGTTCCGCAATCTCGACATATTGGCTGGCATCGCGGACATAAGACTCGTACAAGCGGGGATCTGAAGGATATGGCAATACCTGATCAATACCCCTGCCTGTCATTACATCGCCACACAGGAACAGCGTGATGTCATCGTTATCCATGGCTTTTGACTTAACTAATCCAGGCCTGATGCAAAAACTCAGACCGCATGTTGCATATAGTAAAAACTCGCGGCGTTTCATGATTGATCACCGTGAAACAAAATAATCAGTCATCAAGAACCGCTTTTGATAATGCCCCTGTAACCGTGTTTCACTTGAAACCCACGGGCATTAACAATAGTGGACTGACATCGGCTGGCAATTGCAGGACATTAGTCACCTCATCATCGTAAAACGCACCGACGACGACAGTTCCAAGGTTCAGCGCTTCCGCCTGGAGAAACAGGTTTTCCGCCGCGTGTCCCGCTTCGATATGCACGTAACGCTCGCCGCGTTTGCCGTATTTAACGGTTGTTTTTTCATAACGGGCGGCGATGACAAACACCGCGCCCGCCTGCTGCAGCCAAGTCTGCCCATAGGCCGCCCGCGCCAGCGCCTTGCCGTATTCTCCTTCCCGGTGCGGCGTCAGTTGATGTTGACGGGGTTGATAATGGTAAATACCCGGATCCAGGCTTTCTGTATTGATCGCCACAACATAAAGTTCCAGCGGATACAACGCGCCGGCCGATGGCGCGGTGCGCAAACCCTGTGGATGAGTAATTCCCTGCGCCGCCCAGAGTAATTGCGCTATCTGTTTTATGGGTAGTTTCGCCTGTTGAAACTCACGCACCGACCGGCGATGCTGCAACAATTGCTGCAACGGCTTGCCGCCTGAAGTTTGCGGCGCCGGTAATGCAATAATATTGTTTGCCACCTGGGTCATAACATCTCCTATTGACTGAAAACACAATAACAAAATGCACAACCCGTAAAATAGACTGTGATGTATTCTTTTCATAACATTGAGATGTTGTATTGTGGCTGTTATTTTATCGAGCTTCTTTGACCATCATCAGTAAACAACCAACTTGAGCCATATATAACTTACAGTTGCATTAAAGTGGGCGGTTACGAAGTCAAAACGCCGACAATGATCGCGCAAAAAACACATGCACGCACTGGTGCTAAATCTCACGAAGGGTGAGTTTTAGCGACACCTCGACGGAGCCGCCTTGGGCTTGGCGTTGACGGACCGTGTGCGGCAGGGATGCCGCACCCGAGCGTACAGGGACGTATTTACAGCGTATC
>JAKEGK010000158.1 GCA_022627515.1 Gammaproteobacteria bacterium | reverse complement strand
GCCTACGGTGCCGAGCCTAACACGCAGGCGTGCGCGGTGGATCTGGGTTTGCCTGGTGTGCTGCCGGTGCTCAACGGCGAGGCGGTGCGAATGGCGGCGAAGTTTGGTTTGGCGATTGGCGCCACGGTCGCCAAACATTCGGTGTTTGCGCGCAAGAACTATTTTTATCCCGATCTGCCCAAGGGCTATCAAATCAGTCAGTATGAATTACCCATTGCCCAGCACGGCAAGTTGGATATTGTGCTGGCTGATGGCGCCGTCAAAACCATAGGCATTACCCGGGCGCACCTGGAAGAAGATGCCGGCAAATCTCTGCATGAGGATTTTCATGGCATGACCGGCATTGATTTGAACCGCGCCGGCACGCCGCTGTTGGAAATCGTCTCGGAACCTGATATGCGTTCCGCCGAAGAGGCGGTCGCCTATATGAAAAAAATCCACTCTTTGGTGCGTTATCTCGAAATCTGCGATGGCAACATGCAGGAAGGTTCTTTCCGCTGTGACGCCAATGTGTCGATTCGCCCCAGGGGGCAGCAGGAATTTGGCGCCCGCACCGAGTTAAAGAATATTAATTCATTTCGCTTCGTGGAGCGCGCGATCAATGTGGAAATCGAGCGCCAGATTGACGTGATCGAAGGCGGCGGCAAAGTGGTGCAGGAAACCCGTTTATATGATCCGGATAAGAATGAAACCCGTTCCATGCGCGCCAAGGAAGAAGCGAATGACTACCGCTATTTTCCAGACCCGGACCTGCTGCCGGTTGTGATCGACGAGCACTATATCAATGAGGTGCGCAATTCCCTGCCGGAATTGCCGGATGAAAAACAGCGCCGTTTTGAAAAACATTATGGCCTTTCCACAACCGATGCCGGTGTGTTAACCGCCAGCCGGGACATGGCGGACTATTTTGAAGAAGTGGCCAAAATCAGCGGCGAACCCAAGTTATCGGCCAACTGGATCATGGGCGATCTGTTGGGAGCGCTCAATAAAAACGGCCTGGAGATAACGCAGTGTCCGGTAAACGCGGAAATGCTGGGCGGCATGATCAAACGTATCACCGATAACACCATATCCGGCAAAATCGCCAAGCAGGTGTTTGACGCAATGTGGCAGGGTGAAGGCGATGCCGACGCCATTATCGAAAAGCAGGGATTAAAACAGATTACCGACAGCGGCGCCATCGAAAATATTATCGATGACATCATAGCCAGTAATCCGGAACAGGTGGAACAATACCGCGCCGGAAAGGACAAGGTGTTCGGTTTCTTTGTCGGGCAGGTGATGAAAGCCAGCAGGGGCAAAGCCAATCCCCAGCAGGTGAACCAACTGCTGAAAGACAAACTCAAATAATATTTATCAGGGCGTTGGATTGCGGGAAGTTAATCCGCTTTGTTATCGCGCGCTCATTTCCCTGGCACTAATTCGAATCTATTAAGCTAAAATTCAGTTATGCATGATCGTGATTTACATCAGCGGTTTCTTTTTGAATATCTGGCGGTACGCGGTGAACTTGTCCATCTCAACCAGTCATGGCTGGAAATTCTCAAACGCCATGAATATCCCGCCAACCTTCAGAAAATTATGGGTGAAATGGCCGCAGCGGCAGTGCTTCTTTCCGCCACCTTGAAGTTCAAAGGTTCGCTGATCATGCAGATTCAGGGCAAAGGCCCCCTGTCGATGGCGGTTATCGAGGTAACCAGTGAACGAACGTTGCGGGGACTGGCGCAATGGCAGGGCGATATCACCGGCATGACTTTGCCCGAGTTGGCGGGCGCCGGCACACTGGCAATCACCATTGATCCGGGCGCCGGCGAACGCTACCAGGGCATCGTTGACCTGAGCAGTGGTGATATCGGCAAGGCGCTGGAAGACTATATGTTGCGTTCCCAGCAACTTCAAACCCGGCTCTGGCTGTTTGCCAACGGTTCTTACGCAGCCGGCATGTTATTACAGAAAATGCCGGATACACCCGCTAATGAACTGCTTTCCCATGACGATGATGCCTGGCCGCGGGTAACGCAACTTGCCAACACTGTTAAAACGGACGAGCTGGCGCTGCTGAAGTTTGAAGAATTGATCAGGCGTTTATACCATGAAGAGGACGTTCGCGTCTTTGAAAAGCAACCGGTCAGTTTCCGTTGCAGTTGCACCCGGGAGCGCGTTGTGGATATGTTGCGTATGTTGGGTTACGAGGAAATTCAGTCCATTCTCGATACGGAAACAAACGTTGGTGTGCGTTGCCAGTTCTGTAATCACTATTATGAATTTGACAGAGTAGATGTCGAGGAAGTTTTTGCCGCGAATGTCGCGGCCGGCAAGCCAACCACCAGGCATTAACCAATTAAATCAGGAACCATAATCCCACGCTGACTGCTCAAGTTCGTCCATTTGTATATACATACGCACCTGGTTTCTTCCTTTAGTCTTGGCCTGGTACAAAGCTTTATCCGCGTTGTACAGCAGATTTGTCAGGCTTTCGTCCGGCGGCAGGGATGTGTCGCCATGGCTGACGCCGATACTGGCGGTGAGCGGGATAATCGTGTCCTTGAATGCCACAGGATGCTGTTCCAGGGTGCTGCGTATTTTTTCCGCCAGCAGGCGGCTGCCCTCATGCGAATCATTAATGCTAAGTATCAGAAATTCCTCTCCGCCGATGCGGAATACATAATCATTGGCGCGGGAGGTTTCTTTTAGAAGTTTCGACAAATGCGTCAGGCACTGATCGCCTCCAAGGTGGCCGTGACGGTCATTGATCTGTTTGAAATGATCAAGATCGAGCAGGATGCCGGAGAGGAACAAATGATCCCGCTGCGCCTGCGCCAGCAGGCGTGGAAAAATATCCTGAAGATAGCGACGGTTATGCAATTTGGTCAACGAGTCGGTAATGGCGGACTCTTCGAGTTCCTGGTGAATGCGGTCGATCTCTTCCTGTTTTTCCCGCAAAGCCTGCAGCATTTCGGCGAACTGGTTGGAAAGAATTCCAATCTCATTTTTCTCCTGCGTCTGATTCATAACCGGCAAATTTCCATTGGCAACTGCGCGTGTAATATGAATCAGCTCCGTCAGCGGGCGGTTGAAGTTTCTTACAATAATCAAACCCATCCAGAGAATCGCAAAAGCGCCGGACAAGGTCAGCAGCAGCACAATCCGGCTATGGCGTTCGAGTTTCGCCAGCAGGTCACGCATGGATACGCCGTACCAAAGATGGGCTATTCTTTCATCGCTGCTGGATAACACAATAGGGCGAATCTGATAGGTTTCTTTATTCACTTCGAGCAGACCGTCGTTCAGTTCAAATTTCTGGCTTTCTGCTCCAGGCAAAGTCGATAGCAAAATAACGCTGTCATTTTCAACAAACAAATAACCGCCGCTGTATTGCTGATGTTTCTTGAGCCAGACATTGTCAATAACGTGAGTCAGCGCAACGACTCCCAGGCGGGTGCCCTGATAAGAAATCGGCGCCCAGGTTATCATCTCCAGTCCTTTGCCGGATTGCATGTAAAAGATCTGTTTGCCGGATACTTCCATATGGTTGACCAGCGCCCGGGCCAGATCCTGGTGCTCGCTGCCCAACAATGTCCTGCCATTGTCGCCCAGGACGATATGCCGTTTTACCGGAAGCCAGCCATAGTGGC
The DNA here is from genome assembly GCA_022627515.1 of Gammaproteobacteria bacterium. Taxonomy (GTDB): domain Bacteria; phylum Pseudomonadota; class Gammaproteobacteria; order SZUA-152; family SZUA-152; genus JAKEGK01. Next base: position 14,177 of record JAKEGK010000158.1, on the reverse strand, counting down.
GTTCGTAGAGCGAGGCCAACGCTTCACCGTCGGTGCCGACTTTTACGATCATGAACACATATTCCTTAATTCGTAAATCATCCCGCACAATTTCGGTGTAGTGCAGCAGCTCTTTTTCCTCCATTTCTATATTGCCATTCAGCAGTGATGCCGTATTGGTGACACTGTTTTCAGCTTCTTCCAATATGACATTGCGCGAATAAATATAGGTATACACCAGTGTAATTGTTAAAAACGCCACCAGAAGAACCGTGTACGCGATTAGTCTGAAACGATACGTCGAAAGCATGTTGGTGAAGCCGGTTGGGACGGTTATTTTTTCACGGATACCTGCCGCATTGGATTAAGAGGCAGCAATTGATATTGTTCCGCAACGCGGCGAAACGCCGGACCATTTTGGGCTTCCTTGATGAGCTTTACTACATCAGGCGATGGATTGCGGGTGGTGATCGCGGATAAGGGCCGGTAAAAAGGATAAGTGCCGTTTTTCAGATTTTCCGCGGTGGGTGCAACACCGCCGACCGTGATAATCTTTACCTGATCTTCGGGTTTGAAATTCCAGGTGGAGCCAATATGGCCCATGGCGCTTTTGAAATCGTTGATGCGCTGCACCATAGCCGATGCGCTTTTCACATTCAATCGTTCCTGGCGGAATTCCTTGTCACTGGGCAGAATGGTTTTCCAATGGCCCGGCCGGTCTTTGCAATGCAGGCGTGTAACTACCACGATAGATTCGTCATTACCGCCCACTTCTTTCCAATTCAGGACATCACCGCTGAAAATTTTTCTAATCTGTTCGATGCTAAGATCGTTAATAGGATTGGTTTTGTGCGTCAAGATCATTACAGGCTCCATGGCCAGCGGGTACACGATGAGCTGTTCCTTTTCGATTTCCTCTTCCGTCAACGGGCAGCACACAAAGCCAAATGTTTCATGACCGATGGCGTTTTGCTGAGCAGCCTTAATACCGGCATTGCAACCCACACCCAGCATGGAATTTTCTCCAAACAAAATGGTATCGCGTCCAGTTGCGCGTTTAAGATCTTCCTTTAACGCGTCAAATACGATCCACGCAAAATGGGCGCCGGCGCCCAAGAGCGCATTTTCATGGCTTTCGTCCGCTAAAGTGGAATTGGTGCCGGACAACATAGTGGTACAGAACAATGCAATGAACAGCATCTGAATTTTGCGAGCAAGCGAACGAAACATATGGTTGTCCTCTTGGAGATAATCTATTTAAGAAGCGTGTTTTTAATTGGTATTTCGATTTATATATAAAGTATCGGTCACGCCGTATTAAACTTTAATTTTGCGATAACATAACCTTATGATTGTTAAATGATTATTTGTTTTGCAGTTGGTTGAGTGCTGACATGGATACATCTTTTGAATCTCCGGTGATGCTGTTGCGAAACTGCGGCATTATTGGAAGGGAACACGGCGAAATTGAGTTATCCACATTTAAACATAAGAAGGTGGTGTTTATAAAGCGATCAGATATAAAAGTTTGTGATTAGCAAATTTCAAATGCCCTGATTGGATGCTGGTTAAATGTATGCTGTCGGAAATGTGAAAATTGGGCGAAATACAATAGTTAAAAATCCACATGATGATCAAAATATAGTTTTTACTATGTTATATTCACCACAAATAGTGTATGAAAATTAAATTAATGAAAAATGGAGAATATAAAATTAATTATATACTCAATGATGGTTTAAATGGGAACATACCGGGCAGTTCGGGTCTTTTTTAAGATTGATACTGCGCCATTCCATGGTGCTTGCATCCCATATTAATAACTTACCTTTTAAACTCTTTCCCACATTTATCAGGATTTTAAGGGTTTCGACCGCCTGAATCGCACCAATGACCCCGACTACCGGCGCTAGTACTCCACTTTCGCTGCAGGATTCCTGAATTTCCGCTTCATCTTTGTATAGACAACGGTAGCAAGGACTATCAGGTTGATCGTTTCGAAACACGCTGACTTGGCCTTCCATACGTATAGCGGCGCCCGACACCAGAGGTTTTTTTGCCTCGACACAGGTCGCGTTTAACAGGAAACGCGTGGAAAAGTTATCGCTGGCGTCCACCACGACATCACAATGCTTGATGTGCGTGAGCATTTCATCGCGGGTCATGCGGTGTGAAATGCAGTCGACCTGCACATCGGGATTGAGGGCCCGCAGGGTGGCCGCCGCGGATTCGGTTTTAGACTGGCCGATATCGGCCGTGGAGTGGGCGATTTGCCGTTGCAGATTCGACAGGTCGACTCGGTCGCCGTCGCAAATTGTCAGTTGGCCAACGCCGGCAGCGGTTAAATACATGGCAACGGGTGAGCCAAGACCACCCAGCCCGATGATCAATACTCGGGAATCCAGCAGCTTTTGCTGGCCCGCGATATCCACCGAAGGCAGCATGATCTGCCGGCTATAGCGCAGCAATTGTTCATCATTCATGAAGGCCTAGTTTAAAACTATTTGGCGGGCAAGAGAATTACCTGTGGAACACAAAGTTTTATTAACTGTAATGGCGAAAGTGCGTTGGCCGTTCGTCTCGGCAACCGTGAGGCAACTGGTTATACCGGTTGATGAAAATTTCCAGTGTGGATTTGGATTCCGCGTGATCGTAACCAAGATTGGCTAGTTGCGTATCTTCCGCGTAATAAAACAGCGCGCGTTTGAGTTTAGACAATATACTGTTATCAAGATGGAAACCGATCTCCTGCAGGGCGTCTTCAATTTCATTAAGGGTGATCCTGGTCAATTGATAGGAAATATGGATACCATAGGCATGTGTTCGCGTAACGCTGAGAATGCCATCAATACCGTTTAATAATGCCAAAGCCGCCGCCGCGGGATCTTTTTCCCGTTGCGGGGACATAAACAGAATTTCCCGGTGTTTGATGAGATCGCTATTGGCGCTTTCCATATCTTCAGCGTAGCGATTGGCGCCGAATAATCAAGTAAAAATCCTGCGGACATTGATATGAACGTAAAATAAAAGCAAGCGAAGAATATTATTATTTCATTATAGTCTGATAAACAAGCTGGTAATAGAGAAATGTTAATATTGTCTTTGTTTGCCGTACGTCTAGGGTGTTGCACGACCAGAAGTAAAGTAACGACGCGGTACTGGTTATTTGGCCGGCAATTGTCCTGCAGTAGCCCTTTCCCGTTCAGCATAATCGCGGTGACAAAACACGCGAGTAAAACCGTTTTCAATAAACAGTGTTGTTACTGAATCTCCTTGATCAAAAGCGTGTTCTAGTATCAGCCAGCCCCCGGGAATCAAATAATCTACAGCATCGCAAATAATTTCCCGAATGGCTTCCAGACCGTCAGGTCCAGCGCTTAACGCCTGTTGCGGTTCAAAACGCAAATCGCCTTCTTGCAAGTGAGGGTCGTTGCAGCCGACATAGGGAGGATTGGAAACCACCAGGTCAAACCGAAGGCCTTTTAACGGGTCAAACCAGCGGCCAGCCGCAAAACGCACATTCACCAGGTTCAAATGGCGGCGGTTTTCTTCCGCAATTGCCAGCGCCGCCGCGCTGATGTCAGTGCCGGTAATTTCGCAGCGTGGCCTTTCGCTGCCCAGGGCGAGAGCCAGTGCGCCACCGCCGGTGCCAAGGTCAGCGATCCGCCAGCTTGCCTCTGCGGGAATAAGTTCCAGCGCAATTTCCACCAGGCGTTCCGTTTCAGGCCGCGGAATCAAGGTCGCGGGAGAGACATTCAATGGCAGGCCCCAGAATTCACGTTGGCCGGTGATATACGCAATTGGTTCGCCCAGGCAACGGCGTTGCACAAGCGCCTGATATTGATTCAATATGTGATTTTCCAGCGGCAGTTCCGGCCAGGTGTGTAAATACGCGCGCGGTTTTCCCAATACGTAAGCTAATAGTATTTCCGCCTCCAGTCTGGCCGGCGCACCCGGATGCTGATTTAGCTGAATACACGCCACTGCGAGTGCTTGTTTAATAGTGCTCATGGGAATGAAATTCCAGGGAGAGGTAACTTTGCAGGCGGTTGTTATTCGCCGATCGCCGTTAACAGTTGCGCCTGATTTTCGCTGACGAGCGGTTCGATGACCTGTTCAAGCCGGCCTTCCATGATATCATCCAGCTTGTACAGTGTCAGGTTGATCCGGTGATCCGTGAGACGCCCCTGAGGATAATTGTAAGTGCGAATCCGTTCCGAACGGTCACCGGTGCCCACCAGGCTTTTGCGGGTTGCCGCCTGTTCCCTGGCCTGCTTTTCCAGTTCCGCGTCATAGAGTTTGGCTTTTAACAGTGACATGGCGCGCGCGCGGTTTTTATGTTGCGACCGTTCGTCCTGGCATTCCACGACAATTCCGCTGGGCAGGTGGGTGATGCGAATTGCCGAATCGGTTTTGTTGACATGCTGTCCGCCCGCGCCTGAAGCGCGGTATGTATCAACTTTAAGATCGCTGGGGCTTATTTCCTGTTCCTCTATCTCCGGCGCCTCGGGCATAACCGCAACCGTGCAGGTGGATGTATGAATGCGCCCTTGTGATTCAGTTTCCGGCACCCGCTGCACGCGGTGCGCGCCGGATTCAAATTTGAGTTTTGAATAGACCCCTTGCCCCTCAATGCGCGCGATAATCTCCTTGTAACCTCCATGTTCGCCCGGGTTCTCGCTGACGATTTCAATATTCCAGCGGCGCAATTCCGCGTAACGGGAATACATCCGGAAAAGATCGCCCGCAAAAATGGCGGCTTCGTCACCGCCCGTTCCGGCGCGTATTTCAAGATAGACATTGCTTTCATCGTTGGGATCTTTTGGCAATAATAATTTTTGCAGCTCGATTTCCAGGTTTTCCATTTTAGCGCGGCTTGTTTTTAATTCCGCACTGGCCATCTCGCGGATTTCGGGATCGCTGTCTTTGAGCATGCTTTCAGCGCCGGCGATGTCATCCAGCGCCTCCTGGTATTTGATAAAACACTCGACCACCGGGCTGATTTGCGCGTATTCCCTGGATAAATCCCGGAACTGGTTTTGATTGCCGATAATGTCCGGATCCGCCAGGAGCGCGTTTATTTCTTCAAGGCGTTCAGACAGCGTTTCGAGTTTGCTGCGAATGGATGGTTTCACGATGAGTTATAGTTCTGAATCTTTGATGTCAAAGATAGCGCGGGCGGCGTCGAAAATTTCATTACGACCTTCATAACCCGCCTGCTTGAGCTGCACGCTTGGCGTATGGATCAGTTTATTGGTGAGACGGTGAGCGAATAATTTCAGCACTTCTTCCGGCTGTTTGCCGCTGGCCAGCAACGCGAGCGCCCTATTGAGTTCCGCATCACAGCTGGATTGGGCTTTTTGGCGGACCGCGCAAATGGTCGATACCGCGCCCAGAGAACGCAACCAGTTCATGAAGTGTGACACCTGAGTGTCGATAATTTCTTCGGCTTGTTCCGCGGCTTCCTGGCGGGAGCGCAAACCTTCCTGGATGATTTCTTGCATATCGTCTACGGTGTAAAGATATACGTCGTCGAGATCACCCACTTCCGATTCAATATCGCGGGGCACGGCGATATCGATCATCAGTATCGGTTTATGTTTGCGGATTTTCAAGGCGCTTTCAACCGAACCCTTGCCAAGAATCGGCAGCGGGCTGGCCGTCGATGAAATGACGATATCCGCTTCCGCGAGATGCCCGGGAATGTCCGGCAGGGAAATAGCGTATGCATTGAATTCGGATGCAAGATTATGGGCGCGCTCGATGGTGCGATTGGCAATAATCATGCGGCCGATCCCGGATTCGTGCAGATGGCGGGCGGCCAGTTCAATAGTTTCCCCGGCGCCGATCAGCAATGCCGTATGATTGCTTAAATCACTGAAGATCTGTTTGGCAAGGCTGACAGCGGCGAAGGCAACCGACACCGGACTGGCGCCGATTTGAGTATCAGTACGCACCTGTTTTGCCACTGCGAATGTATGCTGAAAAAGGCGGTCTAATAAACCACCGAGGGTGCCAGCCTGGTTGGCGGCAAAATAAGCGTCTTTCATTTGACCCAGAATTTGCGGTTCGCCGAGAACCATGGAATCGAGGCCGCTGGCAACCCGCAGCACATGACGCACTGCGTCATGATCAGGATGAGCATAAATGTAGGGCTGGATATCGCGCTCGCCAAGCTTGTGGTACTCACGCATCCAGTTGATGATCATATTCAGGTCATTGCGTTCCAGCCCGCAATACAGCTCGGTGCGATTGCAGGTGGATATAATTGCTGCCTCGTTGACCGCGGGTTGCGCCACTAAGTCTTTGAGCGCATGAGCAATTTGCCCAGGTTGAAACGCAACGCGTTCGCGAATTTCAACGGGGGCGGTTTTATGGTTAATGCCGAATGCTAATAGGGACATACATTACACAGTAAGACTGATGATTATTAAATTTTGATCGATATAATCTTGGAATACAAGTACTTGAAACCTGCAAAAGTTCAACATGGTAGTATATATTGATGTTCAAAATGTTGTATAAAGATTTTAATGCCTTGGCCTGATTCATGTTAGGGTTGGACAATCTTTTAAATGAATATGTCGGCGGGAGTAAAAGCTAAATGAAGGTAATTCGATATTTTTGTATCAGTCTGTTGCTGGGGTTTGGTCTGCAAGCGTGCGGTATTGCGCCCAATCAAAGTGGTGATGTAAAGCCCGGTGTTGAAACAGGCCATACAACCGATACAGACATGCCTGGAACAGAATCTTCCGAGCAACTGATTCAGGAAGGTGAACTGCCGCCTGCCGACGACCTCGTGGATGAGTTGCAAACCGATGTTCCTGCTCACCTCTTATATAAGCTCCTGGTCGCTGAGATTGCCGGTCAGCGCGGCGAGTTGAATGTGGCTATTGAAAACTATACCGATGTCGCCAGGGAAACCCATGATCCCAAAGTCGCGGCGCGGGCCACCCAAATTGCACTCTACGCGAAGGAATATGATAAAGCGCTTGAAGTAGCTAATTTATGGGTAACTGTTGACCCCGATAATGCGGATGCCAGGCAGAATCTGGCATCCATCTACCTGCAATTGGCCAGACCGATTGACGCGGTTGCGCAATACGAAAAGATGCTTACGTTGCTCCACGATGAACAAAATCCCGGTCACGGTTTTACCATTATCGCATCGCAACTGGCCAGGGAACCGGATCGTGAACTTGCCATGAGTGTTATGGATAAACTCGTGGAGAACCGCCAGAAAGACCCGTATGCACTATTTGCCCAGGCGCATCTTGCCATGCGGCAAGCGCGCTTTGAAACGGCGCTGGATACATTGGACAAGGCGTTAGAGATCAAACCCGATTGGGCGGGCGCTATTATATTGCGTTCACGAATTCTGGCAATGCAGGGAGCCAGGGCGGAAGCGCTAAGTTACCTGGAAAAGGTATTAGAAGATGAAATGAAGGACAACATGGATGTGGGCCTCACTTACGCGCGCATGCTGACAGAAGCGCGGCAGCTTGATAAAGCGTTAGTTGAATTTATCCGGCTTGCGGAGCTCGATGAGCACGACGTGGAAATCAACTACTACGCGGGAGTGCTCGCGCTGCAATTGAACAAGCTTGATGAGGCGCAAAAATACCTGGAAAAAGTTTTAAAACTTGGCGGCCGGGTTCAGGAAACCAACTATTATCTGGGGCAGGTCGCAGAACAACGCGGTGACCAGCAGGCCGCGATGAACCGTTACTCATTCGTGCGCCACGGCGAGTTTTACTTCAATGCACAGTTGCGTATTGTGTCCCTTCTGGCGGATAAAAAGGATTTCGATGCAGCCATCGAGCATCTGCAAACGGTGCGGGTGGATAATTCCAAACAACGGCTGCAGCTGATCCTGCTGGAAGGGGATCTGTTACGGGAAGCGGAGCGCTATCCGGCGGCGAAGGATTACTATACCAAGGTGTTGGACACCATGCCCAACGAAACCAGCGTGCGTTATGCCCGTGCGCTGGTGGCCGAGAAGCTGGGCGAGCTTGATCTGGTGGAAAGTGATCTGCAATCCATACTGAAGCTGGAGCCTGCCAATGCCCAGGTGTTAAATGCCCTTGGTTATACATTGGCGGACCGCACCACCCGGTATGAAGAAGCATTGACCTATATACAGCGCGCGCTGGAACTGGAGCCTGACGATGCGGCGGTCGTTGACAGCATGGGTTGGGTTCAGTACCGGTTAGGCAACTATCAAAATGCCATCCAGCACTTGCGCCGCGCTGCCGAGTTGTCGCAGGATCCTGAAATCGCCGCCCATCTTGGCGAAGTACTTTGGGTCAGTGGTGATAAAAAAGGCGCACGGGAAATTTGGGAAAAATCCCTGAAAGAAAACCCGGATGACAAGGCGCTGATGGATATAATGAAGCGCTTTGGAATGTAGCATTCAACGCGGTTTTTCGCTACGGCCAAACAAAATCACTCCCTGCTGATTCCGCCAGGAAAACGGATTGTGTATTACATTTTATTTTCCGGTTGTTCATCTTCCCTGAATTATCTCAAAGCGCTGGCAGCGCTTGTTGCGATCGGGCTTGTTCTCCCGTCGTGTCAGAGCATGCCAACTGAATCCGGCCAATTACAAAATCAGCATAAAGCCGTCATTGAGCAACGCGAAGCCCAGATGGCGGCGGTCAATAGTTGGGAATTGAATGGCCGTATCTCGCTGGTAACCGACGCGGAAGCATGGAGTGGCCAGTTGTACTGGCAACAAGGCGCAGCGTCGGATTATTTCATTCAGTTCGATGCGCCATCCGGACAAGGCGCCATGCAATTGCTGGGCAGTAACGAAGGTGTGGAATTACGTCTGGCCAATGGGCAATCCTTTAACGCCAAGGATGCCGGCACGTTATTGCGCCAGGAAACCAATTGGGATATTCCGCTGGATGGCTTATGGTACTGGGTTCGCGGGTTACCCGATCCGCAAATGCCGGTAAAACTGACGCTGGATCCGCAAGGTTCCATACAGGACATGAAACAAAATGGCTGGCATGTGCAATATGAAAATTATCAGCAATACGGCGCGTTTTCCTTTCCACGCAAGATAATCATCCAGCACGAGGATATGCGGATTCGCCTCATCGTGACGCAATGGACAGTAAGCTAGTTCGCTTTTCGTGATGAATCAACGCGCTAATTCCACAGACTTCTGGCCTGCTCCGGCAAAACTGAATTTGTTTCTGCATATTACCGGGCGCCGTGCAGACGGCTATCACAACCTCCAGACGCTGTTTCAATTTCTGAACTTTGGCGATGAGCTTCAATTTGGCCTTCGGCAGGACGGGGCAATAAACCGCATCACGGATCTTGATAATGTTACACCCCAGCAGGACATAACCGTGCGCGCGGCCAGTTTGCTAAAACGTCATACCGAATGTGCGTTGGGCGTTGATATCAGTATCAAAAAAAGCATCCCTATGGGCGGTGGTCTGGGCGGGGGCAGTTCTGATGCCGCTACAACACTGGTAGCTTTGAATCACCTGTGGAATCTGGGCATGACACAAGCCGAGCTGATTAATTTGGGTAAAGCGCTGGGAGCGGATGTTCCCATATTTGTATATGGTCAAACCGCCTGGGCGGAAGGTATTGGAGAAATACTTCAATCGGTGGAAGTGCCGGAGCTTTGGTATGTAGTGATATACCCGGGTATTAAGATCTCCACAGCCGAACTTTTTGCCGATCCAGAATTGACACGTGATGCCCAACCTATCAGAATACGCGATTACTTTGAGGGCGGCGCCTCAAACGTGTTTGAAAACATTGTCCGGCGCCGTTATCCTGTCGTGGATTTTGCGCTTAAGTGGTTGTCTGGACAGGAAATTGAAAGTACGCATCCGGCAATGATGACCGGAACAGGCAGTTGTGTTTTTGCCGCCTACCAAGACGAGATTTGCGCCAGGCGCATCGCGGAAATGGCCGAACAACAAATAGCCAAAGATCAGGCAGCCGCAGGGTGGCGGGTAATTTGCGCGAAAGCCTGCAACGAGTCCCCGCTTATACAGAAGCTGAGAAGTGTAAGCCGGTAATAACAGGGGATGAATACACAAAGCATTCTCTGATTTTAATGGTAGCTGGTACAGGATTTTCGGCTGCGTTTTAACGAATATTGGGCCGTCGCCAAGCGGTAAGGCACTGGATTTTGATTCCAGCATTCCCAGGTTCGAATCCTGGCGGCCCAGCCACTTTTTTTTAGAGGACCCAGCGCTAAAAGCGTTGGGTTTTTTTAACGCTGATGATAGCAACCGAGGGTTTTTAACGTGTCCGACGGCCGGATGATGGTGTTTACTGGCAATGCTAATCCGCAGCTGGCGGAAGCCGTCTGTAAATACCTCGATCTTTCTCTTGGGAAAGCCATAGTCGGCCGTTTCAGTGACGGCGAAGTTCAGATTGAAATCATGGAAAACGTTCGCGGCCGCGACGTTTTTATTATTCAGCCAACCTGCAAGCCCACCAACGATAATTTAATGGAACTGGTGGTAATGATCGATGCAGTGCGGCGTGCGTCAGCGTCGCGAATAACCGCCGTAGTGCCATATTTTGGTTATTCCCGGCAGGACCGCCGGCCACGCTCAGCACGGGTGCCGCTTACCGCAAAAGTAGTCGCGAACATGATCGAGGTGGCGGGTGCTGACCGGATATTAACGGTCGATCTGCATTCTGACCAGATTCAGGGATTTTTTGACAAGCCGCTCGACAACATCTATGCCTCGCCCATCCTGTTGGGTGATGTCTGGCGCAAGGAATATCCCGACCTGATTGTGGTATCGCCTGATGTTGGCGGGGTTGTGCGGGCCAGGGCTTTGGCAAAACGGCTCGATGATGCGGAGTTGGCGATTATCGATAAACGCCGTCCGAGGCCGAATGAAGCTAAAATAATGAATATCATTGGTGAAGTGGGCGGCCGCCAATGCGTATTAATAGATGACCTGGTGGATACCGCGGGCACCCTGTGCCAGGCGGCAAAGGCATTGAAAGCAAATGGCGCTGTCAAGGTTGTTGCCTATTGTACTCACGCAGTGTTATCCGGAAACGCGGTTGAAAACATCACCAATTCGCAACTGGATGAAATTGTAGTGACCGACACGATACCGTTATCCGAAGATGCTCAGCAATGCAGGAAAATACGGCAACTGAGTATTGCGGAATTATTGGCTGAAACGATGCGCCGTATCAGCAACGAAGAATCTGTAAGTTCGTTATTCATGGATTAATCCAACCGATGGCGGGCTTTACTGATAACGGTACCGGCTTTAATTGAAAGTTAACCGGTCTTGTGAAAGCGTATTTGCTTTTGGTCGCGAAAGCAGATGCATATGTTCAACATAATTAACAACAGTAAGCTGGAGTAATAATCATGAGTGTAGATTTTAATGTGACTGCGGAAATCCGCAAGGATGTGGGGAAGGGTGCGAGCCGCCGCCTGCGCCAAGCGGGCAAAGTTCCCGGTATTTTATATGGCGCTGGCAAGGAAGCGGTATCCTTGATTATGGAGCACAATCACATCATGCATCATCTTGAGCATGAAGCTTTCTATTCGCATATTTTGAACGTTAGCATTGATGGGAAGGCTCAAAAAGCGGTGTTGAAGGATGTGCAGCGTCACCCCGCCAAGCCGGTGATCATGCATGTTGATTTCCTGCGTGTCAGCGAAACCAACAAGATCCATATGCACGTGCCTTTGCATTTCATTAATGGCGACATAGCGCCCGGCGTCAAAATTGACGGTGGATTGGTTTCTCACCTGATGAGCAGCGTGGACATCGTTTGTTTGGCCAAAGACCTGCCGGAATTCCTGGAAGTGGATCTGGCTAATATGAAAGTCGGTGAATCCCTGCATTTATCGGATATCAAATTACCGCAAGGTGTTGAGATACCCGCGCTCGCGCAAGGACCGGATCATGATCTGCCGGTGGTAAGTATCCACGTCAAGAAAGCCGGTCTGGAAGAGGAAGTCAAACCGGCCGTTGTTGCAGAGGCCGCTGCGCCTGAAACACCGTCCGAGTCCTAAATTTCACCGGGCTCGTTGGATTAAATTGACAGCGGAAAGCCGGCGTTGCCGTCGAAAATTGAACTCATTGCCGGATTGGGTAATCCCGGCGCGAAATACGAGGGAACACGGCACAACGTCGGCTTTTGGTTTGTGGAACATATCGCCCGTACAAAAGGCTGCACTCTTCATCGCGACAATAAATTTCACGGTGATGTCGGAAAAATCACCGCCGGCGATCAAACACTCTGGTTGATCAAGCCAATGACCTATATGAATCTTAGCGGCCAGGCAGTCTCGGCGCTGGCAAATTACTATAAGATACCAGTGGAAAATATTCTGGTGGTTCACGACGAACTGGATTTGCCGCCAGGCGCATTGCGCCTGAAAAAGGGCGGCGGTCACGGTGGTCACAACGGCTTGCGTGACATGATTGCGCAATTTAACAGTAAAGAGTTTATGCGCCTGCGTATTGGCATCGGGCATCCCGGCGCCAGCAGTGAAGTGACCAATTATGTGCTTGGCTCACCCTCAATTGCTGACAAAAATTTATTGCTGGATGCCATCAGTGACGCCATGACGGTATTACCGCAAATCATAGCCGGTGAATACCAGAAAGCCATGAATCATCTGCACGGCAGAAAATAAAATTATCAATCGAAGGAAATACTATGGTTTTTAATTATGGGTTTTAAATGCGGCATCGTTGGCCTGCCCAATGTGGGTAAATCAACGTTATTTAACGCGTTAACCAAAGCCGGAATCCAGGCCGAAAACTACCCTTTTTGCACCATCGAACCCAACGTGGGCGTGGTGCCGGTGCCCGATCCGCGGCTGGATAAGCTCTCTGAAATCGTCAAACCGCAACGGGTCGTGCCAACCACCATCGAATTCGTGGACATTGCGGGATTGGTGGAAGGCGCTTCCAAAGGCGAAGGCTTAGGCAACCAGTTTCTGGCGAATATCCGCGAAACCGACGCCATCGCCCATGTGGTGCGTTGCTTTGAAAACGACGATGTCATTCACGTGTCCGGCAAGGTCGACCCGGTCCGGGATATTGAAATAATCAACACCGAGCTGGCGCTGGCGGATCTTGATTCCGTGGAGAAAAACATTGCAAAAGCCAGCAAGGCCGCCAAGAGTGGCGACAAGGAAGCGAAAGCCAAGCTCACGGTGCTGGAAAAAATCCGTGATCATCTTGACTCCGGCAACCCGGCGCGCTCGCTAGGATTATCAGAAGACGACAAGCGTCTGGTGCGGGATCTGTTCCTGCTGACCATCAAGCCGACTGTGTATATCGCCAACGTCGCTGAAGACGGTTTTGAGAATAACCCCTTCCTCGACAAAGTCAGGGAACTGGCCGCGGCTGAAAACGCGGAAGTGGTGCCCGTGTGCGCCGCCATCGAAGCCGAACTGGTCGAACTCGAAGAAGAAGAACGCAGCGAGTTTCTAAAGGACATTGGACTGGACGAACCCGGTTTGAACCGCGTGATCCGCGCGGGTTATAAACTGCTGGGCCTGCTGACTTACTTCACCGCGGGCGTAAAAGAAGTGCGCGCCTGGACCGTTCGCGCGGGCTCCACCGCGCCGCAATCCGCGGCGGTCATCCATACCGATTTTGAAAAGGGATTTATCCGCGCCGAGGTGGTGGCCTATAAAGATTTTGTGGAATGCAAGGGCGAACAGGGCGCCAAGGAAGCGGGTAAATGGCGTCTGGAAGGCAAGGACTACATTACCCAGGATGGTGATATCATGCATTTCCGTTTCAATGTTTAACCTGTTGATTGGAAAAATAAAACACGGATAAGAGTGCGGTTTCGCATAACGCCGCATAGGAATTCAACTTGCATCCAGGCGCAAGATTCCGGTATCTTTACGCCTCTTCTTTTCTGGCAATGTCCGGGAATGGCTACGTAGCTCAGTTGGTTAGAGCACATCACTCATAATGATGGGGTCACTAGTTCGATTCTAGTCGTAGCCACCATTTCCTTCCTTTTTTTATTTTCTTGAGATCGCCCGAAGCTGAACGCCATTGCAATTACAGCGTAGCGCGTTGTTTTCGCTTCGCTGGCCTGGACTTCAGGTCCTCTTCTCAAATTTTTCGAAAAAAAATAAACCGACGGAATTATGAATAATTTTGTTTCCGGAACAACTCAGCCGCATGATGGATCGTTACCTATAAAAAGAT
>JAKEGK010000157.1 GCA_022627515.1 Gammaproteobacteria bacterium | reverse complement strand
GCTACACGCCGGACATTACCCGAAACACGTCAACAACGCCTGCGGATATTTTTCCGTTGAATTTTTAATATGATTGAATGTTTGCTGGTGATAGATAATCGCCCGTCATAAATTCCGAAATAAATTTTCGCTGCTCTTCCAGCATTGCTCTTCATCTAAAACATTAACTTCTAAAAATTAGGCGCTGAGTTACCGGATGGGCTGATTAGGCGGAAACACGGCACGCACTTAAAGTAATTTATTAAGCAAAAAATCCGCATCCTAGAATTTACTTTAAGTGAGAAAATCCGCTGAATTCTGGCTATATTTCAATCAAATCGCTGCGGTGTCAGGAATCAGAAAATGATTCAGGCAATGCGTAGCCTGAAAGATGCTGTTAAAGGCTTTTGGGTTTCTCATATATAACAACACCGGATCCCATCGTTGTTACTGGCTTGACAGCAAATTTTGCATTCTCTACTATTTTTTCCGCCTGGAACCGAGTGCACTACTCTGCTGGCGTTAGTTGTGCCGTACGCAAGTTCCGCAGCACCAGCCCTGGCGAGTTGTTGTATCCAAGGAAGGATTGATCTGGTATGTTGCCGGATTCACCGAAATTCGATCTATTGAAATTTTGGCGGACGCCTCTATTGCTTGTGGAACAGGTTTTATGGAACATTCCGCGCTGTTAAATGTCACAAATAACTTTTAGCTTTAGACTCAGTTCAATCGCATAAAAGGAATAAAGATAATGGGAGTGATGGTTGAAGTATCGCATTTGAAGAAAACGTTCGGGTCGTTCACCGCGGTAGACGACATTTCCTTTAGCGTCAACAAGGGTGAAGTTTTGGGATTTCTCGGCCCCAACGGCGCCGGCAAATCAACAACCATGAAAATGATCACCGGCTTCCTGACTCCGGACTCCGGTACGATAAAAGTCGGCAGTGACAATATCGCTGACAATCCCGTCGCCGTAAAAGCGCGCATTGGTTATTTGCCGGAAGGCGCGCCGCTCTACAGCGATATGACCCCGATAACTTTCCTGCACTTCATTGCCGAAATCCGGGGCCTGCGCGGCGCGGAAAAATCCCGGCGCGTGGCTGAAATGATTGACAAGGTTAATCTGGGATCGGTGGTGAACAAACCCATAGAGACCTTATCCAAAGGTTTCAAACGCCGGGTAGGCCTGGCACAGGCTATTCTACACGACCCCGAAGTGCTTATTCTGGACGAACCCACCGACGGCCTGGATCCCAATCAAAAACACGAAGTACGCACCCTCATCAGTGACATGGCGGCGGAAAAAGCCATCATACTGTCCACGCATATTCTGGAAGAAGTCAATGCGGTATGCTCGCGCGCGATCATTATTGCGAATGGCCGGCTTATCGCCGACGGAACACCGGCGAGCCTCGAAGCAAAGTCCCCGCTTCATAACACGGTAGAAATCACCATACGCACTGCTGCGCCGGACCCGGTCAATCGCGCTCTTGAAAAAATAAGCAGCGTGAAATCCGTCGAGAAACTTGCCGCTGCGGATGGCTGCGTGACTTTTAGAGTGTATCCATCGGGTGACAACTCGCCAATTTCGGATGTAAGTCACATGGCCCGCGACAATAACTGGGATGTTGAAAACCTGCACGTCGTTCATGGGCGGCTCGATGATGTGTTTCGTACGATCACGACTCAACAGGCATCTTGAGGAGTTAAACCAATGGCAAATATCTGGGTGATTTTCAAACGTGAGCTCGCCGGTTACTTTACGACTCCCATTGCTTACATTTTCATTATGATTTTTGTTTTTTTGAGCGGCATCTTCACGTTTTATATTGGCAGTTTATTTGAACGCGGCCAGGCGGATCTGCTGCCATTTTTCCGGTTCCATCCCTGGTTATACCTGTTTCTGATTCCCGCGCTTGCCATGCGGCTGTGGGCGGAAGAACGTAAAGGTGGCACTATTGAACTGCTGCTGACCATGCCAATTACCATGCCCCAGGCGGTTTTGGGCAAGTATCTGGCGGCATGGGCGTTCACCGGCATTGCGCTGAGCCTCACATTTCCGGTCTGGATAACAGTCAATTACCTCGGGGAACCTGACAACGGAATTATTGTGGCGGGATACATTGGCAGTATGCTCATGGCAGGCGCTTTTCTGGCGATCGGGTCCTGTATTTCGGCTGTCACGCGTAACCAGGTGATCGCTTTCGTGGTAAGCGCAGTGATCTGTCTGTTGTTTGTGTTGAGCGGTTTTCCGCTGGTACTGGATTTCTTCAGCATCTGGGCGCCGGAATTCATTGTGTCCGCGATCAGCGGTTTCAGTTTTCTGACTCATTTCGATGCCATCAGCAAAGGCGTTATCGACCTGCGCGACATCATCTATTTCGTCTCGCTGATTGCCTTCTGGCTCTTTGTCAACGCGATCCTTATTGAATACAAGAAGGCGGACTAGGAAGGGAGTAACCATGAATATAAGAATGTTTACCACAAGCAGTGTATTAATAGCCATTGTTCTGCTCCTGGCAATCAACATTTTCAGCAATACCGCATTGACGTCAGCCCGGGTGGATCTGACTGAAAACAACCTTTTCACCCTCTCCTCCGGCACGAAAAATATCCTTAAGAATCTTGAAGAGCCGGTCAATGTACGCCTGTTTCTGTCACAAAAACTGGCAACGCGCTTGCCGGGCATATCAAGTTACGCCACCCGCGCTAAGGAACTGTTGCAGGAATATAGCCGTACGGCGGGCGGCAACCTTAACCTGACAGTTATCGATCCAGAGCCTTTTTCAGAGACTGAAGATCAGGCGGTGGGTTACGGTTTGCGGGGCGCCCCCATTGACAGTGAGACCACCTTTTATTTTGGGCTGGTGGCAACCGGTCCCACGGATGAAGAAGCCACTATTCCGTTCTTCAGTCCCGAACGGGAGGAGTTTATCGAATACGACATTACCAAAATCATTCAGCAGGTCGCCAACCCGAAAAAGAAAGTGGTCGGATTGATCAGTACTATCAGTATCGATGGCTCACCGGCGCCGCACATCCCCGGCATGGGCATGATGCCGCGCCCTACCGAAACCTGGACCGTGGTCGCGCAAATGCGCCAGTTTTTTGAAGTGCGCTCACTGGACGTGGACGTTGACAAGATACCCGATGACGTTGATGTCCTGATGCTGGTGCACCCCAAGGGGCTTGGTGATGCGACTTTGTACGCGATTGACCAATACGTATTGAATGGCGGCCGCCTGCTCGCGTTTGTCGATCCCCATGCTGAAACTGATCAGGTCAGCGGCGAGCAAAGTGGGATGCCCGGCACGAGCTTTGGTTCATCGAACCTGAATAAACTGTTCAAGCCATGGGGCATCAGCACCGCGGAAAATAAAGTGGTCGGCGATATTCAACTGGCGCAAAAGGTGGCGTTTAATATGGGGCAACGCAGCGCGGCCGTCGACTATCCGATCTGGATGAAAATCCCCAAAGAACAAATGAACGCGTCGGATATCATCACTTCGGAACTCGGTACCGTCAACGTTGCATCGCCGGGCAAAATCTCCGTCACCCAGACAGAAAATGTTACTGTCACCCCGCTGTTCAGCACGACCGACAAATCCACCGAGGTGGACAAGGCGCGTTTGGGATTTATGGCGGATCCGCAGGATTTATTGCGTAACTACCGCCCCAGTGGCGAACAAATGGTATTGGCTGCCCGTGTAACAGGAAAAGTTAAATCGGCTTTTCCCGACGGCGCACCGAAAACCGAAGACGCGGCCAATAAGGATGCGTCCATGAAATTCACCGAGCAACTTAAGGAATCCAAAAGCGATGTCAACGTGATTATCGTTGCTGATACAGACATACTGGAAGACCGTTTCTGGGTGCGTATTCAGGACATGTTTGGTTCACGTATTGCCGTGCCCATTGCCGCGAATGGCAGTTTCGTTATCAACGCGCTGGACAATCTGATGGGCAGCAACGATTTGATCAGTGTGCGTAACCGCGGACATTTCTCGCGGCCGTTTACCAAAGTAGATGAAATCCGCCAGGAAGCCGAATTGCATTTCCGCGAAAAAGAACAGCAACTAATGAATCGTTTGCGTGAAACGGAACGCAAGCTGGCTGACTTGCAACGCGGCAAGGACGAGGACAAGGCGCTGATTCTCAGCAACGAACAGAAAGTCGAACTGGAACGTTTCAGAGACGAGCGCGTCAGGATCCGCAAGGAATTGCGCCAGGTGCGCCATCAACTTCAGCAAAATATCGATCGTCTGGAAGGCTGGATGAAGTTTATCAATATCGGCCTGATCCCCCTCCTGATTGGTATTGCGGGTGGCCTGTACGCAATTCTGAAGCTGGGAAGACGCGAAGACACCTCACGTACTCCAGCAGCGATTTCATAGTGGGGAAAGCATGATGAAAAATTCCAAACACATACTGATCTTGGCGGCCGTGGCCGTCATTGTCATCATCGCGGCGCTCTTCAGCGGTCCGACGGATAACGAAATTTCCGGCGCTGGCGACCCTGTTTTTCCTGAACTGCTTCCCAGGGTAAATGATGTTACGTACATAAAAATTCAGACGAACAAGAACACGCTGACTCTTACCAAAGACCAGGACTTGTGGACCGTCAAGGAAAACAATAACTATCCCGCGGCAATTGACAAGGTGAGGGAACTGGTATTGGGTGTCGGCAATTTAAAACGCGTGGAGCCCAAAACCCGCAAACCTGAAAACTATTCGCGCATCGGCCTGATGGATGTCACAGAGGAAGGCGCCACGTCCACCCAGATTACCATGATCGCGGGTACCGATAAAAAACTGGCGGATCTGATCATTGGTGAGAGCAAACAGGCCAAGGGTGATGCGTCACAGCAAAGCTACTATATCCGCACGGCCGGGGATCCGCAAAGCTGGCTGGCCGATGGCAAACTGCCGGATAAATGGGAACCCAAGGACTGGCTTGATGTGGACATTCTTGAAATCAACCGGGAGCGTATCCAGCAGGTCAAGGTTAGCCATGAAGATGGTGAACTCGTACATATTCACCGTGACACTCCGGACGTCCGGGACTTTACCCTGGCCAGCCTGCAAACCGGTGAACAGGTAACCGCACCCTATGAGGTCAATAACATTGCCACTACGTTTACCAAGATGACTTTTGACGATGTGGTTGACGCCGCCAAAGCCGATGTAAGTGGCAAACCGGTTTACAGCGCGGTACTGACCACGTTCGACGGACTCGAGATCACCTTTGAGCCGTTTGCAAAGGATGGCAAGTACTTTGCGCGCTACAGCGCCCGTTACAATGCAGAGGCAGCCCAGGCGTATCAGGAAAAACAGGCGCAGCAGAAAACCGCTGCAACGCCGCCGAAAACCGATTTACCGGCAGCTGATCCGCATGCAAACGCAGCGAAAAAACCGGTTGAATTAAAAGCCGCCGAAGAAGTCGCCCGGGACGTTGAACTATTCAATAAACGCTGGCAAAACTGGATGTATCAACTGCCGGAATTTCGCGTGAAAAACATCGGCAAGAAAAAAGCCGATCTGTTAAAAAAAGGCGATCAGCCGGTTCACTGACAAGCCAGACTTGAAAAGCCCACAGATGTGGGCTTTTTGATTTATATTACTGTTAACCCTAACGTTGCATAAAATTAAGCGTATAGTACAACCATAAGTAGTGCAGGGAGTGCAGTCATTTGAGTCCGTCGGCGGCAGGGATGCCACCGTCGAGCGTGCAGGGATGTATTTACAGCGTGTCTCAAATGACTGCACTTCCTGCGCTGCCCTGGCGAACCGTGGTCCCGATGATTAAAATTACATTGCGTCTAAATATCACGTTACAGGAGTTTAAGCGGGCAACTCCTGATGTTTTAGATATCCCGGTTTTCAAAGGAATTCTTTAGATTTATAGCAATTTTTATGCAGCTGTAAGGTTAATTTTGCAGGCCAATGTCAACGCATTCAACTAAGCAAATTCAGATCGGAGTGAGCAGTTGCCTGTTAGGGGATAAAGTCCGTTATGACGGCCAGGACAAAAAAAACGATAACGTGCTGAAGCTGTGCGGGCAATTCGACTGTATTGCCATTTGCCCCGAATACGCGATCGATCTTGGCGTACCGCGGGCGCCGCTTCATCTCGTGCAAATTGCTTCGGAAATTCACGCGCGCGGCGTTGCCAATCCGCATCAGGACGTCACCGGCCTTCTGGCGGAATTTGCCGCCAATATTCACAAATCCTTGCCGGATCTTTGCGGTTATGTCTTTAAAGCGCGCTCACCATCCTGTGGTGTAAACAGTACCCCGTTTTTTAACGAAGACGGCACGCAACAACTGGGATTCACCAGCGGTATTTACAGTGGATGTATCCAGCAGCTGTCAGGCAATCTTCCTGTCGTTGAGGAAACACAATTGAATGATAACAATGAGATTCTCAGATTTATCGAAGCAGTGCATGCTTTCGCCAGCGCAAGATCACGGTCAGCTTAAATTCCGCAACCAGATCAGTAACAGCGTGTGAGCTAGTCAAAGCGGTCCGCGAGTACGCTCCCCTTGCGGAAGCGCGCCATCAAAAACTCCTGTTGATCAGCAATAATGCGGCGGTTTTGTAAAAAGAGATACTCTGCCTTGTTCGGCACATAGGGAACCGCAAGCAGTTTACGTCCACCCCACTCTTCCGGCGTCTGGTTGCCTTTCTGATTATTGCAGCGAAAACACGCGGTCACCACGTTTTCCCAGTTGTCGCTGCCGCCGCGGCTCATGGGCACAATATGATCCCGCGTCAATTCAGCATGTTTGAATTGCTCGCCGCAATACAGGCACAAATGTCCGTCGCGGCGGAACAATGCGCGATTGGTTAAATGCGGGACAAATTCATCCCCATGCTGATAAATTTTCGAACGGCCGCGGGTCAAGATTATGGAACCCACTTCGATAAAGGAACGCTGGCGGGTTATTGCGTTAGTGCCACCGCGAAAAAGAAAAGTTTCAGTACCCAGACTGGTAACGACCCTGTCACTCGCATAAAGCCGGATGGCTTCCTCATGATTTATCCAACTGGTCGGATTGCCCGTAATATCCAGTTTCAGAATAAGTGGCCTTGACTCCATTACCACGTACCTCACGTATATATATGCAATTATTTATTATTCGTGTTGCTGCTGTTTAATCACTTCCCCTTACAAATTTCTCTTTGATTGAGTAAAAATTTTTACAACGTTCACCCAACTTTAGAGCCATTATTTAACCAAAAGGTTTCAGATCAATGATATGCTCTTACTTACAAATATCGGCATATCAACAAGTTAAGTTTAGCCTAGCTATTTTCCTGCAATAAATCAACAGCGTACACACATTTATACGCACGTGACAATAGCCGTTTTAAATCGAATTAGCGATCAAATGCCTGCTTCAGAAAGGTCTGCATATCCGACCATGATTGCTTGTCCGCGGCTTCGTTGTATGCCAATGGGATATTAAACTTCTTGCCATTCTCATCGGCAGCCGGATTGGTAAACGCGTGCTTGGCGCCGGGATAAGACTTAAATTCAAAATCCACCTCGGCGTTTTTCATTTCCTTCTTGAATGCCGTGACCTCCTCTGCTTTTACAAATGGATCCGCTTCGCCATTACATACCAGCACCTTTGCTTTGACCATGCCGGACTGCGCGGGACTTTGTGTGCCCAAACCGCCATGAAAACTGACCACCGCATCCAGATCCATGCCTCTTCGCGCCATCTCAAGCACAATGCCTCCGCCAAAACAATAACCAATCGCCGCGATGCGATTGCCATCCGTTGTTTTATGCATGGACAACAGGTTCTTCGCTGCTTCGAAACGCGCGCTTGCCATGTTCATATTCTTCCGAACCTCACCGGCAAACGCGCCAGCATCTTTTGGATGATCCGCCGTTTTTCCTTTACCATACATATCAACAGCCAATGCGGTATAACCCAGCTCCGCCAGCATTTGAGCGCGTTGCCGCGTATATTCGTTGTGCCCCCATCATTCATGAACAACCAGAACACCGGGCCGCTTTCCTTTTACAGAGTCATCAAAGGCCAGATAACCTTTCATTGTTACGCCGTTCGCCTGGTATTGCACTTCTTCGCCTACAACTTTCGCGAATCCAGAGCCGGGATAGCTCATACACAACAAAATTCCAACAGCGATGACATTGACTGTTTTCACCCTCACCTCCTTATGCATTTTCTGTTGTTAAGCAGACTATTTATAAAGCTTGTAAGTTTGATTGAATTATCAAAGAATGGTTGTTCTCTGAAATATTGAACAAAAAATATCAAAAACTTTTTATTCCAGCGTATGCGTATTAAACCCGAATTTTTATTCGACGCTACGCATTTTCTATCTAACTTTGTTTCAGCAAGTTAGCTGGTTTTTATACGTAGTCATTACAAAACTACTTACGAGTTTATAAGCGCGTTACGCGTCAAATCCTTTGATTTTTCACAAAAAATAGCGAGCAATTTTCTGTGAATCTGCTATAACTACAACTTCACATTGGTTGTCAGCACATTCCTACAATAATTATCCCGTGTTGACCTACAGCCTGGATATCAAACTGTGCCGACCCGCATTTAAAGCGTAGCACGGTTTTCGGCAACCAATAGGTGCAAGCGGAAGTCTTATGCTTTAACGCAATTTTTGTTGTATACAAAAACAACTGCAAAGGATCGCAACATATTGCGTTATAGCCTGTTCTAGCCGGTTCCGCTAATTGGGTATTTAGAGCGTTAATTTCAAAACCCGAGGAGGATAACCTATGGGCGTTTTAAGAAAGCTGTTTTCTGTTAAGGCAAATACCGCGGAAAAGATTAGTCAACCAAAAACCTTTGTGGATTGCCTGGATATCGTGCGCATCTGGAATGCAAAAACCAAATTTCATCTCGACATGGATATCGATGACGCCAGTTTGCAGTCCGCAATGAATACATTGGTAACGTGTCCCTACTGCTCGGAAAGTTATTATTTTGCTGATGCGCTGGGTTTTGTCGACGCAAATATGACGGTTGAATGCCCTCATTGCCACAACAAACCAAACGAAGGCGCGGAAGAATACGACGTCGCGTAATAATTGCTGCTTATTCCCTTGAACCACATGACAACAGGTTTTCAAATTACAGGATAAAATAGTGAAAACCTGGTAGTAACGAGCCGCGATACGGGGTGGCCGTTACTACTCCCACCTTCATTCCGGCACTTGAGTTTTACGGTTTTTTTTCTAACCTTAATTGTGCGTGCTTTTGACATTTATTTATTTCGTCACGCGGCACAATTCCTTATGGCGATCACTCTCCAATACACCAATACGGCAAATGCAAAAAATCAAAATAACATCTGGAACGGCAGAATTGGTTGCTTCACTGCTGGACACACCCACAGCCAAGGCAATATATGAAAGTCTTCCGGTTGAATCCAGGGCGCAAACCTGGGGCGAAGAAGTATATTTTGAGGTGCCTGTTCATGCCAAGCGTGAAGCCGGCGCAAAGGACATCGTGAAACCCGGTGAAATCGCGTTTTGGGTGGAAGGCAGTTGTGTTGCCATCGGCTTTGGCCGTACTCCCATATCACAGGGAAACGAAATACGCCTGGCGGCGAAAACCAATATCTGGGCAATTACTCAAGATGATGTGAAAAAGCTTGGCGCCGTCAAACCGGGCAGTAAAATCAGGATCGAAAAACTGGAGTAACGCATTTCCTGATGGAATGACTAACCGTGAAATGCCTCTTTCGATGCCAGGTATTCCAGTTCCGCTCTGGTGCTCGGCCTGCCTAATATTTTATTCCGATGCGGAAACCGGCTAAACCGCCGGATAATGTCACGATGGTGAATGGCGTAGCGCAGATTATTCTTCAATCCCGCCGCATCAAATAACTCTACACTTAACTCCTGGTCCGCAATCTGTTCGCTGTGCATAAACGGCATATAAAGAAACGCCTTTTGCTCATCCGGCAGTTGCTTGTCAAATCCGTTTGCCACCGCTTCTCTCGCGGCATCGCGCGCTTTGGCTTCGCCTTCAAAACTTTTTGGTTGCCCGCGAAACATGTTCAAGGGAAATTGGTCAAGCACCACAACCAGGGCGACACAGCCATCTGCGGACTGTTTCCAATCGGAGAACTTCCCATCAAGCGCTGCGTCATAAATATCAAGGAACCGATCTTTCAATTCCGCATCGAACTCCGGCGTGGAATTAAACCACAATGGTTTTATTTCCTCCGCAAACCAGTATTGCAAAATATCCGCAGGGGTTACTGGTTTGGATTTGTGTTGCTGTTTCATGGATTGCAACGGACTCCGGCGCCTCCCAGGCCACAGTAACCATGAGGATTCTTGGCCAGGTATTGTTGATGATAATCCTCGGCGTAATAGAACGGCGCCGCGGGTTTTATCTCCGTTGTAATTGCCGGATACCCTGCTTCTTTCAAACGTTTCTGATAAGCGGTTAATGCCTTTTCCGCAAGCTTGCGTTGTTCGTCGTTGAAACAATAAATACCCGACCTATACTGGGTTCCGACATCATTACCCTGACGCATGCCCTGCGTGGGATCATGCGCTTCCCAAAAGATTTTCAGCAAGTCCTGATAACTGACAAGCGCCGGGTCAAAAACCACCAGTACAACTTCGTTGTGTCCTGTCATGCCGGTGCACACTTCCTGATAAGTTGGATTGGGTGTATAACCCGCCGAATACCCGGCAGCGGTGGTATAAACCCCCTCAATTTGCCAGAACTTGCGTTCCGCGCCCCAAAAACACCCGAGACCGAATATGGCTTGTTGCATGTTGGCGGGAAATGGCGGCTGCAGGGGATGACCATTGACATAATGGCGATCAGGCGCCTGAATTGGCGTTTGACGGCCAGGCAACGCGCTATCCGGCGTTGGCATTACAATATTTTTGCGGTAACCAAACATAGTTGCGTCCGATGAATAAGCGATAATTATTTCCGTGCCGGTATACTAAAAGGATGCCAGTGCGCGTCGCGCATTGATATTGTGGTCATACACGGTTGGCGCTTGGTTAAGCCCCTCGACTAATAAATACCTTCAAAACCAGGTTCCACATCATGCAGCAGATGCACGCTACAATGAAAAAATACGCTGTGAATGCATCCTTGTACGCTCGATGGCGGCATCCCTGCCGCCAACGATTTTTTCATTGTAGCGTGCATCTACTGCGAGTGACCGGAATTTATCTTGTTTTTGGCTTAACTAAGCGCCATTACGGTCATACACCAGCTTACCCGATTCGGTGCGGGCTAACCGGCTCATTTGATGTTCCAATAAATGGTCACTATCAATAATATGAACCACCGGAATATTTTTCAATGTCAGATAGTCGGATATCAGGGATCGATGGCAATGTTCATACAGTTTCTCAGCGCACATAATTACTGTTCTTGCCGAAGCAGTCAGATTGATCAACTTTGCGATGGCGCGTTCAAACGGCGCGGTTTCCATATATTCGGCGAATCCCCGCAAACCGGTTTCAGCCAGTGCGGGATGGGATGAGGGATTGCTTGCTTCCCGCATTCCCCCGAGTTGCCGGCCGGCCCAGTGATAGTCTATACCGTTCGCATTGACCGCTTGCCGCAGAGATTCCTGCGAGAAATGGGGGAATCGTTTGGAATAAGGATGGGCACGGACATCAACCAGAATTCGGATGGCGTTTTGTTGCAATAATGTCAGGAACTCGTCCATAGAACGGTTGCTGTGACCAATGGTGTAGACGGTGTGATTCATCGTTTTTTGAATCCAGTAAAAATTTCCGGATTGCGCAGAATATCACTTGCCACCGGCTTTGTTAAAAACCCATGTGCAATCTAACGCTGTTGGCGGCGCCTAGCAAGGCGTTTGTCAACCGGTGCATGTAAAAACTAATAACGGAACTAAAGTCATTAAAGAGTTTGCAGGTTTATGTGTGACTTACACGAGCGGCGCCGAGAAAATATTTTAACTATAGCTTATGTCCAGGATGCACATAGAATAGCCTGACTAATTACAGGATTTGGATAAGTTTGGAACATCGCGTTTTGGATTAAGGAAAGTCAGCCGGGGGTGTCAAACAGGAGCTCCTTCGGCTAGCGACGCCCTCTAGGCGAGTACAGGAAATATTGCAATTCACAGGTGTCCCATAAAATATATTACGGACCAGAGACTTTCTAATGCCACCACACAATTGGCATGGAAAAGCTGGTGGCGACATGGATTTACAAAACCGTCTGCGGCACGAATGCATAGAGTAACGCAGGAGCAGTTACCGAGGGACTCCGCCGTCGAGCCTTCTTTTCGAAACAAGAACGGAAGTATTCACAGCGTGTTTTGTAACTCCCTGTCTCCATCAGCTTCAGCTAGCAATGAAAACTGTAAATCTCGTTGTCTATCCTGTCTATGAGCAATATATGCGGGACGGCAACAACCGCATTTATTTTGTTACCGGTGCGTAACACAAAAGGAATATGACTTTGGTATAACCACCAAAACGTATCAACGTCACATTAATATAGATGCGTAAACGTATTTCAGGCGAATTGCTCACTGCAAAGTCCCCACGGCTGGTTTTAGTTAAAATAATTGGTTAAACAATAACCGATTTGGCGCGCGTTGTAAAAAGGAGTTTCCTTTTACGGACTTCAGCGCGAGGGCACTTTAGATCCGTGGTAAGAACGGCTTGGTAAGCACTATTATGTTGTCGTTTGACATGCTAATCCATTGTTGTTAATAAGGTTTATTTTATATAGAAATATCGAATAAATGAAGGATGTGATATACCACTTACCATTATTGAAGATTTAATGTCACCGAAGTGACGGCCATGTCAGTATTCCGATTTCCAATAATCACTCGCAGCAATTTAGATGGGTCGTGTTATAAGAATTAATAAAAATGTTTCATTTATTTGGGCCTGGCTCTTCACCATTCCAATTCGTGGCGCGCGGTAATTGGTTATACTTTAAAAAAAGGATTGCCGTGTGTTTAAAAAAACTAACACAACCTCCGCTTATTCAAAACAGTTCTGGAGGCAACATAAGATTCTGGTTATCACAACCGGTATGCTGGTTTTCATCACCGCTGTTTTAGCTATTCTGCCTTTAGTATTGAAACGCACCATCACGAATTACTTAATAGAATATGGCGCAACCAATGTTTCCATCCACGATGTCGATTTCAATCTTTTCACCGGAGCCCTGACAATCCGCGAGGCCGGTTATGCACTCGTTGAAGAGAACCCGTTTCATTGTAACGAGATGTCAGTCAACATCGAGGTTCTTCCGCTTTTTTCCAATCGTATCTTCATTCATAACTTCATTCTGGATAACTGCAGGGTCAGCATTCAAAAACCCGATCCCGGCACAATTATCCTCAATGGTTTCAGGATTCCACTGGCGGATGAAAGTCCTGATACTGTTAGCGAGACGCAACCGGCAACACCTGGAAAACTCTGGCTGGCAGGATTGCACCGCATGCAACTATCTGATGTTGCCATTACCTACAAGGATTCCAGATTAACTACAGATATAAAAATCGATAACATTTCACTCAGCAACATCGCGCAGTGGGAACCGGATCTGACGGGGGATTACTCCATTGCAATCAAAGTCAATAACGCACCGGTTTCGTTAACCGGCGCCATGCGGCCATTTCATGCCACGAAATCCTTTAATGGCGAGCTGAAAATTTCCGAATTCGACTTTAAACATTTTGCCGCCTTGTTTGAGCAGCCGGATGTTGCCGTTACAGAAGGTTTATTAAGTACCGGGTTGAAATTGTCTTCCGCCTTGAACAACGAAAATAACTATGAAGTCAGCGCGGAAGGCTATATTGAAAACCGCGCGTTCGCCGCGATACTCAACGGCGATCATTTATCACAGGAAAAATTAATGTGGAACGGAAAACTCCGGATTCTGCTCAATAAACTGGATTTTTATAAATCAATATATGCTGAAAATCATCTGGAACTCAGCAATCTGCAATTTAAAGCTGCAAAAAAACCGTTCACCGTGAAAGTGGCGTCGGTGATCCACCAAGGGCAGCTCACCGTTGAAGATCAAAATGAACAGCAACCAAATACACACCTGGCCGGTTCGGTAATCGTTAATGACCTGGCTATCACCAACGACAAGAGCGGTCTCATCATAGCATTGGCGAAAGCGGTTGAGGCGAAAGGCTTCGAGTTATCCAATAATACAAAGTATCTGTTCCCTGCCCTGGTTGTCCGTGACGCCCGATTTGCCGGCAAGTCAAAGGACACAGGCAGTGAGAAAAAAACTCCGGAAGAATATCTGCTGAGTTTTAAGGATTTGTCGGTATTAGATACGCAGATTATTGATCAACGCGACATCATATTAACCGCCATCAATATGGCGGATGTCAAAGGGCAATTAATCAAGGATAAACAGGGACAGCTCAAATACATTGATGAAATCAGACAGACTTTTGCAACACCCGAAGACCTGGCAACCGCAGAGCCCGGCCTTGAACAATCTCAACCCGAGTCCACGCAATCTGAATCCACGCAAACAGCAACAACGCGGGAACAAAACCAGGCGCGCTTTAAAGCCGATGTGGTGGAAACCACTGGCAAGAATACGTTGGTTTTTAAGGACTATTCAGTGGAACCGTTTTTTCAGATTAATTTGCATAGTCTGTTGTTGAAACTGGTATCCATTGACAACACGTCGCCGGAAAACAAAACCAAAATCAGTCTGATTACTGATATCGACGAATCCGGGAAATTGCGGCTGGAGGGCGAATCGCAATTGTTCTCTCCTCAGCTCACAACGAAATTATCCGGTAAACTCACCAATCTGGAACTGCACCCGTTTACCAGTTATACATTGCCTGTAACCGGCAGAAAAATCCGCCACGGTCTTCTGTCATCTGACATAACGCTTGCCATCAATGATCGAAAGCTCGATAACCAACTCGATATGATTATAAAAAATTTCACCCTTATCAAGGATGACAGCCAATTGGCCAAGCAATTCGATGACACCATGCCGCTGCCTATGGAAATGGCCATTGATTTTATGGAGGACAAGCAAGGCAGAATTAAATTGTCGGTGCCGGTGCAGGGTGATCTCGACAACCCGGAATTCCGGTTAATGCCGGCCATATTGACGGCCATGCGCAAGACGTTACAATTTGCCGCGCTATCTTATATGAAATACACCCTACAGCCCTGGGGCAGCATGATCGCCATTGGAGAATTGTTGCATGGGCAAATGACCAAAATCACTTTTGAACCCATTGAGTTTACGCCCGGAGAAACGATACTAACCGCCAACCAAAAACAATACCTGGATAAACTGAGTAGTTTGATGCAAAAGACGCCTCGGCTTGAATTGACGGTTTGCGGCGTAGCCACGGCCCAGGATATTAAACCGCTACCCGCAAAACCTGAAAGTCAAAGGCAAGCGTCGGGTCAACTACCGCGAGAAGCGGCGGATCAAAACGCGCTGCTGACGCTCGCCGAACAACGCGCGGATACCGTCAAGGACTACCTCGTCAAGGAAAAACTGATAGCCCCGGAACGAATCCACAATTGCACACCGGCTTTTAAAGATGATATTAACGCGCAACCCGTAGTCGATCTGGTTTTATAGAATCCATCTCAAAATTGTTAAGTTAGCGAATTCAGGGATGCATTTCAAAACCGTCGATAGTTATCGGTCATTCAAGCGCTATTGGTTCCTGCACCGCCGGCTCAAGCGCCGTCGGCTTTGCCTGTAGCGCCTGGCTGAGCGACTGACGGAGAGTTTGCCTCGGCGGCCAGCGCTTCATCCCTTGATATGTCCTTTAGCGTTACACCACCAAATCCCTCCTCCAGGGCATTGTTCAGTTTTGTGTATAACGCTTCCACTGCCTCATTCCTGGGTAACCGCTCCATTGAACCACTGCCGCGCTCTTCCGCTTTCCTTATCGCGTACAATATATCCAGTACTTTCTGTGTTTCGGGGGGATGCGCCGGTAACAGTCCGGGTTTTGCGCCATTGGTTTTTACCAGCAGTTTATGTTCCAGTAATTGATCTATTATGGGTTTCAATATTTCCGGCGTAACATTAATACGCTGCGCAACCATTTGTGTGCTAAGCGGGTCCTTGTTGCCGTAATAGGCGCCGCTGATAGCCGACATGGCCAACAAGGCGATTTTTTCCTTCATGCGATTACTTAGATGAAAGTGGCGTTCCTGCAATGTGCGATACTCGGGAAACTGCGCATAAAAGGCGATACTGGCGCCGATCAACAGAATCATCCAGCAGACATACAACCAGATCATAAAAATGATCAGCGTCGCAAATGCGGAATAGATGGCTGCGTATTTGGCGGATGTAACTACGAAGGATGCGAATATCCACCCCGTGGTTTCCCATAGCACACCGGCAACCACCGCCCCTGTCAATGCCGGTTTAAGCCTTACACGGGTATTGGGAACAAAAATATAGACAATGGTAAACGCAATAATAACCAGCAAATATGGAACCAACCGGCCGACAACACGGATAACCCAGTCGATGGTTTCATACTGATGCAGTTGCTGCATAACCGGGGAACCACTTATCGAGGCTGTTACTCCCAGTGCTGTGAATATAAGTAACGGTCCCAACAACACTACACTCAGATAGTCACTGAATCGTTGCGCGAAAGGCCGCTGTTCAGTTACGCGCCAGGTGTAATTGAACGACCGTTCTATCTTCTGCATCAATGACACCACTGTATAAAATAGCAATGCCAGACCCAGGGAACCCAATACACCCGCTTTCGTATTGTCCACAAATTCAATAATTCTTGCGGTAATTTCGACGCCTTTTTCGCCCAGCGGCTGCAGGAGGTTTAACAGCATGGGTTCAATCTGGTTATGAACTCCGAAACCCTTCAACACCGAAAAGCTGACGGCCAGGAGTGGTACAATTGAAAGCAGAGTCGTATACACCAGGCTCATGGCCTGCAGAGTCAACATGCCATCCATCACATCTCTGAAAACCAGATGGGATATCCGCAGGACCTGCGTCAGCGCGCGCTTGTACTTGGAAAGTTGCTGCGTATCGGAGCCCCAAACAAAATCGTAATAATTTTTTAACAACAGATTGGGCTTGGTCATAGAAATCCGCTTTTCTTTGTTTTAGTCTCGAATTGTGTCTCGTATATACTATAGCACATTGATTTTCTGCTACTTTCGCAGACCGAATTTCCCATACATATTACTGCCCGTAGTTGATCGAGATCCACACTTTTACTGACAATGCATTTTTGTTGCGCTTTGCGGTCTGATTGAACATGGAACCTTACCTCTTTATAAACCGGGCGTCTGAATTGCTGCAAACTGCGCAATCCAGAGAAACGCTGGAAGAACTGCTGGATGAGCTGGAATATTTATTCGAAACGCTGGATCCTGAATTTTAGGAACTGGCAACGCAGCTAATTGAAGTATGCGCCAAGCGGCTTGAATCAATGTAAATGGATCATGGATTTTGACTCGCAGCGATTTTTATAGTGTTCGATTGTTAAATCCATTCCGGGGAATACTGTTAATCGTGCGTATTGATGCCGGCCGGGCGCTAAGCGTTGACGGTATCAACTGGCGCCTGCAAATCCGCACCGATTTAAAAACAATACCATGGGGTTTGATCGATCCACACAATATTGTCAACGCCTATGCGCTGTATGGTATCTGGTCCGGGAAAAATGGACTGACCAGATTGCCCCTGAATCCCGGTATAGACCCGGCCGCGGCCGGAGAAGCCGCGCGGGAATTATTAAATACCCTGGAAAACAATCTGTCCGAAATCCTTTTTCCACTACAGGATAATATCGAGTATTGGTTATTTGATAAAAACTCGCTGCAACCTCTGGTACTAATCGCCAGCATCTGCCAGCGAGACGACATGCCGGATACGGTTGACAAACAATGGTTGCCCTCGCTGACAAAAGACGCCTCTCTGAATATTCGCATCACTGATAAGGAACAACCCGGCCACTACCGGCGCCTGGCAGGTGTTGAAGCGCACCAGTATCTTGCCAGGTTGTTAGACGCGGATTTTCAATCCACAATCATTGGAGTTTGGGTGGAACGACTTGCCGGCGGTTTGGGAATAATTCTCCGGCAGAACAGTAACAGCAGCATTGCTGAATCCGAATGCAGTGAATACCACCTATTCTACCGCACGCGTGGTGGAACCGGCGTTGATCGGGAAAAAGTTTAGAACGCAGGGATAAAACTATTTTTTCATACAG
>JAKEGK010000156.1 GCA_022627515.1 Gammaproteobacteria bacterium | reverse complement strand
GAGATTGTGAAAGTATTCATTGCAGGGTGCCGCTGAGGCACGAAGCGCACCATAGCAGGCATCGTAACCGCTTGATTGTTGCGGTTCGCGGAACTCACCGCCTACAGGTTAAGGTATTTTGGTGTATTTCAGAATACTTTCACAATCTCGGAGCGTGGGAACGAGAGCGCTCAAACGGGGTGAGCAGTTACGGTTATTTGAGGTAAATCATAGACGCTTTAGCGAAATTATATTGAAATGAACCAGTGACGCAGCCGCAGTGCCAATACAAGCACCGCGGAAGCGGCGACTGTTGTTTAATCCGGACAGGAAAGCGAACCAGTATGGATGAAAAAAAATAGCGGAACTGGATGCAGCCCTGGTCAAGGCGGCGAAAGGTGTGCGGGTCTTAAATGCCTCGGCATGGCCAGCGGATAGCGAAGTAAAATTCCTTGCCGGATGGCGCCGTGGCAAAGCGGTTCTGCCCAGTTGCGCGCTGCAACCGCGCGACTTAAGCGATAACATTGCCGCGCTCGAATCCATCGCCGCACAATGCCACGAAGAGGACCCCATGGAAAAATTCCTCCACGAAACCGCACACAGCTACGCCACCGCCGCGCGCATGCTGGGCGCAATCGGCAGCCCGGATTTTACCCGCCACTCCGTGAGACTGTACGGGCGTCCCGATCATCTCTACAAGTTGCAAGGCATGACCGCCGCCGATGCCGCCCGCTATTTTCTTAAACTAACCGACGACCTCCTGGGCACCCGGCATGTGCCGCCGGCGGATTTTGATATCCACGCCAGCGACTTTGCAACGTGGCTGCAAACAAAAGTGGACGACTTTTTTGAGCCGGGCATGGTTGAGGTCAAGCTGGATCCGGAACTCTCGGCGAAAGCGCTGGCGGGCGCCAGCCGCATCAGAGTGCGCGCCACGGCGGCATTCTCGCAGCTGGATAAGGACCAGCTCCTCAACCATGAAGCCTTCGTGCACACCGGGACCATGCTTAATGGCAAAAAGCAACACAAACTAACCTCCCTGTCGTTAGGAGCACCGCGCACCACACGCACCCAGGAAGGCATCGCGGTGCTAAGCGAACTTGTCACCAACTCAATGGACATCTCGCGTCTGCGCCGCGTGGCGTTGCGCGTGCTCGCCGTGCAGCAGGCGCTGGATGGCGCGGATTTTATCGACTTGTTCAAATTTTTTGTTGACTCCGGTCAATCCGAAGAAGAGTCGGTGCGCTCGGCGCAACGGATTTTCCGCGGCGGCGCGGTAGAGGGCGGTATCGTCTTCACCAAGGATGCGGTGTATCTGAGCGGCCTGTTGGAAGTACACACCTTCCTGCGGGTGGCGATCCGTGACAATCGGCCCGAGTTGGCCCGTTATATTTTCGCCGGCCGCCTCACCCTGGCGGATGCACTGCGCCTGGCGCCGGTATTCGAATCCGGATGGTTGAATCCGCCGCGTTATTTACCCACTTGGGCAGCGGATTTGAACCGGTTAGCGGCGTTAATCGCGTATTCGTCGTTTCTTTCCAATATCAAGCTTGAAAAAGTCTATCTCAACCGGATGATAGAACTCGAAGACGAACTAAAAACTCTTGCATGATGGCCAGCAGATCTCATCTCAGTGATGCGCCAAGTGCGGTGCTCGCTCCTTGATTTCTAAAGTTACCGGGTGGTTACCAAGCCCCGCTCAGCCACCCAGCGCAATGGTAGCAATCACCAGAACCACCCCGATCGCGGCCATCGCAAAACCGGATCGCCAGGGGATACCGCCCGCGTAGCGCCCGAGCGCAAAGCCGCACGCAAATAATGTCACCAGCGCGACGGCGTTCGAAACGCGCATGGCCAGCGGAACTTCGGCAAACAGCATGAACGGGAGCACGACCGGAAAGGTCGAGAGCACAACGATCAGGAACACGCCAAGGGCGCCGGCAAAGTCATCCCGGCCCAGCCGCCCACGGGCGGGCGGCTCGGGCAGCGCGGTAATGCGCAGGCGTATTTCTTCCAGGGCTTTTTCACTAACGATGCCGCCGAGGCGCCCGGGCATGGCGTCCGCGATAATCGCGTGAGCCTCAGGCGCGGCGGCAGCGCCGCGGACGCGGCGCAGCAGCGTGATATTGCGCGTGCGTTCGGTCATTAAACTGACCAGGTACATCACTCCATCGACCAGGCCCCACGCGAGGTTGCAGCCGAGCGCGGCAAACATCACGGTGCGGATTTCCTCGCTGCCGGCGGTCGCCGCGCTCACTGTGCCGGTAAACGACAACGCCATGATCAGGCCGAAGATGATCTCCGACACGCGTTCAACCGGATCCAGCACCGGCGCGCGCTTCTCATGTTTCAACTCCGCCATGCAAGCCTCCCTTATTTAATCCACAACACCGGCCGTTGCCGCGCCACGGGTTATTGTGCTAACCAGAGTGTGAGACCTCCGGCAGGAAGTAGAACATGAGCGCGATGATCAGGTAGACGGTGATGAGCTGCACGCCCTTGTACCAGTTGGAACGCCCGTCGCCCGAGACCACGGTGCCGATCAGCACCGCCATCAACAACGCCCCGATCTCGG
>JAKEGK010000155.1 GCA_022627515.1 Gammaproteobacteria bacterium | reverse complement strand
GTCACCCTGACCGGCGATGGCTCCGCTTATGGCATGGGTCTGTCCGCCACCTCGGGCACTATCGACCGGCAACTCGATTATCTATATATATGTTACGACAACGAAGGTTATGGCAATACCGGCCAGCAGTTTTCGGAAGCCACGCCCCATGCAGCGAAAACATCGACCAGCAAAGGTTCGCGGGGTTATCCCGGCTTCAAGAAAGATCTGTTCGCCATCTGGGCCGCCAATGGTCCCGCTTATGTGGCCACGGTGATCGGCGCGGAACCCCTGGATCTCGCCAAAAAAGTCCAGAAAGCCAAAACCATCAAAGGCCCGCGCCTGATACTCGCGCTGGCGCCTTGCCCGACCGGCTGGGACTTCGATCCGCAATATGCGAATGATATCGGCAAACTGGCGGTGGATACCGGCATCTGGCCACTGAAGGAATTTGAATATGGCAAGGTGACCCACACCAAAATCCCGCATCACCGCCCGCCGGTGGAAGACTATTTGAAAACACAGGGCCGTTTCAAGCACCTTTTCAAGCCACAGCGTGACGCCGAAATGATTGACGGAATCCAGGCAAGAGTAGATGCTTACTGGGAAACCATAAAAGAAGAAAACGTAATTTGACAAAACAGGCTAAACACAATAAACAGTCCACCCATGAATAATCCATCACAACCGAACACCAAAAAAAGTTATTTTCACCGCGGCGGCGATGAACCGCTGTTGGGCGTCACCATACCGGAACACTTCGCTAATATCGTTGCCCGGTATCCCGGCCGCGAAGCCGTGGTTTCCCTGCCGCAGGAAGAACGTTACACGTACCGGGAATTCAGCGGCCACATTGACGAACTGGCGCGCGGACTGGCCGGCGTCGGCTATAAGAAGGGCGACCGCATTGGTATCTGGTCCACCAACAACACGCAATGGCTGTTACTGCAAATGGCGACCGCGCGCATCGGCGCGATTCTGGTGAACATCAATCCGGCCTATCGTCAGCGGGAACTCGCCTACGCCTTGCAGCGCTCTGAAGTGCAGGGTTTGTTTGTCATTCCCTCGTTTCGCAGCAGTGACTATATCGCCATGCTGGTGGACTTGATTCCGGAACTTAAATCCTCAAAAACCTCCGAGCTGCACTGCAAGGAATTTCCCGCGTTGCGCCGCGTGGTGGTCTATGAGCCTTCTTACATCGAACACACCCTGCGGCCTTATTCAGGCTTTAGCACCTGGAAAGAAGTTATCGGCGCGGCGCCTTCCGTGTCCACCGAACAACTCAATGCCATCACCGCCAGCCTGGACCAGGACGACGCGATTAATATCCAGTACACATCGGGCACCACCGGCTTTCCCAAGGCTGTGGTGCTAAGTCATCTGAATATCCTGAACAACGCCTATTTCAGCGCGCGCACCATGCATTTCACTGAACAGGACCGTTTGTGTATTCCGGTGCCATTTTATCATTGCTTTGGCATGGTGCTGGCCAACCTGTTGTGTTTTTCCGTGGGCGCCTGCGCGGTGATTCCCTGCGAGTATTTTGATGCCGGACTGGTTTTAAAAGCCGTGCACAAGGAAAAATGCACCGCCATTCACGGTGTGCCCACCATGTTCATCGCGGAACTGGAGCATCCAGGTTTCAGGAAATTTAACCTCAATAGCTTGCGCACCGGAATCATGGCGGGCGCGCCCTGCCCTCCCGCGCTGCTGCAACGCGTCATCGAAGAAATGCATTGCCGGGAAATTCTCATTGGCTATGGCGAAACCGAAGCATCGCCACTAACGCATCTAACGAGCCGCGAAGACAGCTTCGAGCGGCGCATCGAAACCGTGGGTAAAAACCTGCCTCACCAGGAAGTAAAAGTCGCCGATATCGCCACGGGCCAGACCGTGCCGGTGGGCATGGTGGGAGAAATCTGTTTTCGCGGTTACCACGTCATGAAAGGTTATTACGCTGACGCGGACGCCACGCACAAGGCTATCGATAGCAGCGGCTGGCTGCATTCCGGCGATCTCGGCGCGATGGATGAGAATGGTTATGTGAAAATAACCGGCCGGCTGAAGGAAATGATTATCCGCGGCGGTGAAAATATTTATCCCCGGGAAATCGAGGATCACCTCTTTACCAATCCGAAAATTTCCGAAGTGGCGGTGTTCGGCGTGCCGGACGAGTACTACGGTGAAGAAATCATGGCCTGGATTCAACTGCACAGCGGGCAAACCATGACGGAAGATGAAGTGCGCGCCTATTGCAAGGACAATATCGCGCATTACAAGATCCCCAAATTTATCTGGTTCGTGACGGAATTCCCTATGACAGTAACCGGCAAGCTGCAGAAATACCGTATGCGCGCCATCGCGCTGGAAAAAATGAAGGCGCAGGAAAAAGCCGCTGTGTCTGCCCCGCCCGGCGCTACAAGCTGATATCCTGGGTTGCCGCTTCGGCTTTCAGCTTCAATACCATGTTTTCAATCAGCTCGGCGATTTCACGTTTCTCAACCGCCAGCGCTTCTTCGATCATGCCGGTTAAATCATCCAATTCCGGATCAGTTATAATATTACGCGCGTCATGACTAAGCGACGCACGGAAATTTTTTACGACCTTTTCCGCAAGTTCCCTGTTTCTG
Source organism: Gammaproteobacteria bacterium (assembly GCA_022627515.1). GTDB lineage: Bacteria > Pseudomonadota > Gammaproteobacteria > SZUA-152 > SZUA-152 > JAKEGK01. The sequence continues at coordinate 15,829 of JAKEGK010000155.1, read as the reverse complement.
TTTGACATGAATACCTCTCCGTGAACGGCAATTGTTAAACCGATTTAATTTTAAACTTAAACAATTATTTGTGTATGTTCTAAATTACAGGTGCATGGTATTTTTACAGAATTCCCGTATTTATCAAAACAGTTTATTAGCATGCGAAAATAATTCATTGATACACCTCATTTCAAGCTTGACTCTCAACGTCAGAGAGCTAGGTTTTAAGGAAGGGGACAGCGTTTTTTTGTAATAGTGGAGGATAGATAAGGATAATCTTGCCAACAATGCTGTACTGCATGATGTAGTGGAGGTGCTTTATGAAAGCAACCTGCTTATTGGTATCAGCAGCAGTAGTGTTATCACCGGGATTATCAGCAGAGGAAATGCAGAGCCAGCCATCCTTCCAGCAGCTGGATAGTGACAAGGATGGATATGTCACCATCATTGAAGCAACGGGTCAAAACCAGTTGTTGAGACAGTGGACAGAAGTGGATAAGGACACGGACGGCAGGCTGGAAATGACTGAGTTCAGCGCGTTTGAAACCGAACCCGGTACTTTCGTTCCGGTAGAAAATCCGGAAACTCCGGAAATCGGTGCAGGACCCACCAGGTAATCAGCTTTTTTCACCCGGCACTATTTGTTGTAGTTTGATGTTTTTTGATGTTGTCTGTTTCGTTGCTTTTAATACCAAGAACACAGCTGTTTTGCAATAAAAAGGGCAAGGCCGGATTTTGCCGTACTTGCCCTTTTACTCAAGAGAACCGTGCAGCGGGGTATCAGAGAACAGCATCACAACGGCTCAGCACCAGTTGCGGTGGATCGAAGGATATTTCCAATGGCGCGGCTTTCTTGAGTGCGCTTAAGCCCAACAGCTGCCGGGTGTTCCCGGGAAACACCGCCACTTCAATATCCTTTAGCGTACAGCGCTCATTGAGCGTCAGACTGGACAGGCGCCAGATTGGCAGCACGTAGCTTTTACCGTTAGCCAGTTTTCCTTGTATATCCCGGAGGTACTCCACCTGATTTTCCAGCTTGAGTTTTTCCAGCGACTCTTCATTAATCGCCACGTAACCGGAACCTGTATCAACCATGAACTGACTGTCGACCATATCCGCCAGCTTCACGCTGACATAGTAAGTGCCATAACCGATATTCTTCATGGGTACGGTATTCCCGTTGACAGCACCGTTAACTGCAAAAACAGATTGAATAAAGAAAATATTAATTATAAGTAAAAAACAATACTTCACTGCTTTCATAATAAGATTACCTGATAATGACGGCTAGTTACCTAACTATATAACGGTAAGGATGGATTTTTCTTGATCCCGCATCATCGGTTTCCTGGCGGTTTTTTGCGGTATTGATTCAATTTATAACAACGATTCAAACAATAATTGGAGGTTTCTGGCCAAATACCATCAATCAACTTCAATGGTATAAAACAGGTCAGCGCCCTGTTGCTCGCTGCTGGCTTCCGTTCTAATCACCCATCGGCTGGTAAGTTCGTATTCAATTCTGAAGGTATTTACGGCCTGACCGATACCCATCGCATATTGCGCATACAAACGCGGTGAAAGATACTTTCCCAGCGCCAGGCTGGTTTGTTGCGTAGTGCTGTCAGACGTCACTTTTACATCATCAATACCAAATTGACCAGCAATTTGTTTAGCCATAATTTCGCCACCGATTAAACCAATGGATCCGGCGGCACTGGCCAAGGTGGATCCATCAGATTTGCTCGCCTGGCTCATGGGGTAACCCAAAACCAGATACGACAGAATATCCGACTTGTCCATCGCGGGCTCGGAAAACAGCTCGATTGCCGGGCTTTGCGCATGACCGGTGACCATAACGCCCACTTTGGTGTTGTAATCTATTCTGCGCATAGCTTTTATGGCAACGATAGGGTTATCGATAGGACTGGAAGCATAAGTCAATCTTCCGGAGTCCACCACCAGTTCACGGTTATACGCCGCATACCGGCCTTCAGCAAAACTGATTTCACCGGTGCCCAAGGTTGCGCCATCCGGCTCCTCGCGCACCAGCACTTCGCCGCGTAGCCGGCTGCTGACACCAAATCCTTCCAGCTTGACGTCATGCCCCAGCGTTACTTTCAATTCTGCGCTGAGTTTCAATTTTTTTGCCGCCTGTGCCGGCTTCTCCTCGCCATTCAACATCACTACATCCGCCGATGGCGAAACCGCGGCAATACTTTGCAGTATTTGTATATGAGCCTTGGGGATGGCCAGCTCGCCTTCCAGGCGCACTTCTTCATTTTTTACGATGACGGTGATTTGCGGTGACACTTCCATTACGATCTCCGGCAGACGCGCGGCCAGGAAAGTTTCCCCCTGAATTTGCAGTTTGGCGAGCAAATCCGCGTTACGGTAATCCAGCATTTCTCCATTGATGACAATTTTCCCGCCGCCGGAGCGGGCCTCTCCCGCCACTGTGATATTGTTATTTTTATCCGACGTGGCGCTGATCCTGACATCCTTTAATTCAATGCCAAGCCGCGGCAGGGTAACAGAGGTTGCCGTAATATCGCTGTGACCAGTAACCACGGGATTTCCAATAGTTCCACTGACGGTATATTCACTGTATTTCCGCCCCTCAATGTATTGTATGTCAGTAAAAATCAGCGGAAGAATGGTGAGACTTTTCAGGTCCATAGTCACCCGGCCCTGAATTTGTTGCGCGGCATCCAGTACGCTCAAGGCATGTTTGTCCAGCAGAGATGCCCGAATATCGGCTTCGCCCATTTCACCCAAATCCATTTTTGATTTAATCAGCATACCCTGATCCGTATGCGTGACGTCCACCTGCAACCGCCGGTACTGCATATCCTGCCTGTCATCGGCTGCAAATCCATAAACCACCTTACCGTTACTGCTTGCAAGGCCGGCTTGAAAATGCCGAATGACATTTTTTTGAAAATGATAATTTGCCGATCCGCTAACGAAGCCTTCCGCAGAAATAATTTGCGGCGGAAAATATTTTTTGAATGTCGCCACGGGAAGGTCTTTTACGCTAATCGCGCCTTTCCAGGCATCAAACTGATCGAACCGGATCTGCAGACAAACGCTCGCATCAGTTTCAACTGGTGTCAGGCAATAGCGCTCCATGGCAAGCCGCGCCAGCGTAACGGACACATTACTCGGCTGCTGCTGTTTCCATTCACCGAAATATGCCGTCTTAATCGAGGATGAAAACAGCTTTCCGTTCCATGCTTCGCCAGCATAAGCACCCCGCGCGGCAAGTTGCAGGGAACGCCTGTCATCCATCGCCGAATTCAAAACCAGTTCGTGGTCGCCAGTTGTACCGCGCCCCTTGAGCAACACTTGTTGTATTTTATTTTCACCAACCGCCAAGTCATCGAGTTCAAGATCGATCGACAGCCTGCTATTAATGGAAGGATCAATGTTAACTGTCCCTGACACCGCGGCAAGCCGGTAATCCCGATATGCCAGGTCCTGCGCTTGAATGGATGCCGACAGGTGCGGCGACATCATCTCCCCGCGCAGATTACCCTGACTGGTAATGGCGCCGTTCATTTCGGGTAATAATTGCGAAAGATTTTGCGCGTTGATATTCCAGCTGGCGTTGATATGTGGCCTGGCGCCGGCCGCCAGTTTAAGCTGGACTGTTCCGCGGATCCGGTTTTGTTGCGCTTTAAAGTCAAAATTTCTTACGGTATATATGTTTTTTGTCAGTTCAAATCCCGTGGCTGCATAATCAATCGGAGCTCCGGCAAACTTGCCCTCGACTTGCTTTATGTCACCCGTTAACTGCCAGCCATCCGCTTTATGGTATCCACTGATATTCACCGTCCCTTTAAGGCTGGCGGGCCATTGGGGCCAGCGGACCGATGGATCCATTCCTTTCACGGTAACCGCGGCATCCCATATAAAATCCTTTTCCCAATCCATACGGCCTTTGCCCTGCCACAAACCCGCCAAATAGTTACCCCTGAAATCGGCCAGTTGCAGATTTTTCGCGTTTGCCTGCCCAGTGGCGTTGAGGTTAGTGACTTTATGCCCGTTAACCTCCAGCCCCGCATTGGCAAGGCGAACGCGGTAGCCGTTGATTGAACCCGCAATCTCCATTTGCCCGCCCTCACTCACCAGAACAGGCGCGCCACTCAATGGCCATTGCACATCTTTCCACGACGTGATGACTTTAAGCGGTCCCGCGTTTGCGAACTTAAAATTTTCCAGTGTGGAACCCGAGATGGAAACCGTAGTGGATGAATCCAGGGACTTCAGTGTCAATGTCGTCAATTCGATTCGCGATGCGTCAAAATTTGCATTCAAGCCGGCGGACCACCTGCCCAGCGCTGCGTCCCGCAATTCACTGCGTCCTTCAATCGTTAATTTGTCCAGCTCGCCATTGGCGTCAAATTCAAAGTTGACCAATTCGGCGTTAATGCCGGGCCGGAACAATACTAAAGGCAATCGCCCACCCTTTATGCTGGCTTTCCAGGCAAATTCCGAAAACCGCCGGTCGATTTCGCCTTGCAACACCATTAGTTCCGGCGCATCAATCTGGCTGTTAACTGTGAAATGCTGAAAGGCGCCCTTGACCGATACCGAGCCACGAGTGGCGGGAAATTGTTTTCCGGCCCTGGTCTGCCAGTTTGCAGCCAGCTCAACAGCTGCTGATGCCGAAAATCCTATGGAACCGGTTGCTGATACTATGCCGGGCTCCATGGCGAAAGACAGATCACGGAATGTAAAATTTTCCCTGATTCTACCTTTTTGCAGCACAATATCGGAAAACGTGTAGTGAGTCTGTTGCTCGCCGGCAATACGCACGGTTTTGATGTCAACGTCATTAAGGGCGATAGTTACCGGCAAACCGCGTGCTCCCGTTTCACCAACCGTTACTTCTTCCTGCGGGGGAACATCCGTCTTTCCGCGCGCCAGGATTACTTCCACTTCCGATGCCCGCACGTTATGAAAGCTTAACCGGCCACTTAACAGTCTTGCCAAAGAAAAATCCGTTTCAAACCGGGTGATATTAACAACCACCGCGCCGGCTTTATACTGCGCCTGGCCGGCACTGATCCTGGTTAGAATACTTCCCTGAAGGTTTTCATAAGACAAAGGCAATGGAATGGTATTCACCACCGTTTGCATGACAAGTCTTAATCCTGCTGTTGTGTCCAACAACCAGTACCCGGCGCTGAATACCGTCAATGCGCCAACCAATAAGCCGCCAATTAACCAACGCTTGATCATCGTGTCACCGGTTACCAGTCCGCACTTACCACGATATGGGGACGCCAGGGATTGCCTGATGTGCTCAGGGCCGTTGCGTAATAGGCCCGCACAACTCCAAAAGGTGATTTGTAGCCAATACCGGCGCCCGCGCCCTGCTCGGGTTCAAACTGGTCTTTATCATAAGCATTGCCGGTATCATAAAAGACAGCCAGATCCCAATTGGGTTTAAACATAAATTGCGCTTCGACGCTCCCAACCAGCAGATGCGTTCCTCCAACCACTTCACCGTTCTCATCTTTGGGCCCTAGGCTTTTATAATCAAATCCCCGTACGCTGTAATCGCCGCCGGCATAAAAGCGTTGCGAGACCGGCAGATTGGCAAACTCGCCTACCAGGCTGGCGCCGGCATCGCCGCGCGCCACCAGGGTAAATTGCCTCGTCAACTGAAAGCGCAATTCAGCATAAAGTCTGCCTTGCAGAAATGACACATCAGACGCCAGGTCAATATGCGATCCCTTGACGTTTACATCAAAGTGCCACCTGGGACGATGTAAAACCGGCCGCCGCTCCTTTTCCGGATCAAACAGAAAATTGATGGACGGAATTACCAGGTTCGATTTCTTGGCTTCACTGCCCGCAGTGTAGTTTTCCTTGAGATAGCTTACGGATGTGGTGCGCAACCAGGATTTTAAACCATATACATTGCTTACCGTCACGGTATTCGATTCGCTATAAGTGGTGTCCGTGTCTTCCAGCTTGTGTTCTCCGCTAAAAACCAGGTAGTCAGTCGCGGGCTTTTTAAGTGGTATCCGGTAGTGCGCGGTAATGGTTCGCAACACTTCTGACACAAATACTTCGGCATCGGCGCGATGACCGGTATCCGTAATCTGCCGGCGTTCCAAACCGGCGCGGGCGCGTATTCCCGTGTCGGTGCCGTATCCGGCGCCAAGCCTGTAAAGCAGCGGTTTCCTCGGGACAAGCATGACGTGGATGGGTGTCATGTCAGCAACGGCGCTTTCGGGCAATGGAGTAATTTCAATAGTCCTGAACTCGCCGCTAACCGCCAGGTTTTTCTGAAACTCCGACAATTGCGGCGCAATAAAATCATCTCCTCTGGCAAACGGAATAAAACGCCGCAGATAATCCTTATCGAATGTTTCCTGAATAAAAGTAACATCGCCGAATTTGTACTGTGGTCCGGTATCAACATGTATGACGATATTTCCACTATGCTGCTTCAGGCTCAATTGGATTTCATGGCGGGTTAGCCGTGAACTGAAGTAACCCCGTTCGATCAGTAAATTCTGGATTTCTTTTTTTGCTTCTTCGTATAGCTGGTGGTTCAGGCGGTCGCCGGAGTGAATTGGAAATTTTTCCCGCCACGCGGTGAAAGCACTGTTGGATTCCCCCTCACCCTTAATAACCAGATCAACATCGGCCACGATGATTGGCTTTCCCGTATTGATGTTATATTGAATCGTCCAGGATTCATCACCCTTGTCAAGACTGGACTCGACAGTGGCCTCATAGAATCCAAACACCTGAAGCGTGGCAATAATTTCCTGCTTGCCATTAAGATACAGGCGCATAACGTAGTCATCTGACAACAACGGTGAATTACGCTGCCGGTGCAAACTGATATTCTCGAGCACCGTCTGTCTTTGAGCGCTTGTCAATTCGGACACATTCAACTGTATGGAATACGTTCTGGCATATGCCGCAGCCGGCGCCAGCAATCCACACCACAGACAAGCGATTATACAATACTTTGTCAACACGAACGGAACCTGTTATGAACCCGGCTTTTGGATTTAGGTGCAGAAGAGTATATCATCCAAAACAACACGGATAAGGCGGGGCAGATCAAAACAATAATGAATAATTGAGACGCCCCGCCATACGGCCCGGATCACAGATGGTCAGACCCGCTGTAATGCCGGCTGGCGCGCGAAGGGAAAATTTGACAGCGGGAGTTGCCCTGCCGCCTGCAATCAGGTTTTATTACGGGATATGCCTTGCGGCCCCGTGGATTATTTTAACGATGTTGACTATATTTTATCATTGATTTTTTTGTGGCGGTTTTCGGATATTTGATTATAGGGCAATCGGATGTCAGCGAGATTAGCCATGGTATCCTTGCGTACGGTGTTTATCACGCTTTGCATTATCAGTTTAGAAAAATTTTTACGCGGTTCCATCAATTTATTAGTAATTTCACTCAGCGCATGCATATTAGCGCAGAAACCTTTATAACCCGCGTCAACCGAATTTATAATAGCCAGCCTGATATTGTGTTCATAGATTGCATTAAACAGCAATGACAAATGCCCGCTGTCGGCAGATGCAATGCATACCGGGTCCAGCAAAAACAGATGCGGCGTCTGCTTGTTGATCAGTTCCGCCGCTTCCTGTAAATCACGAACCAGATTCAGCGACGTTGCCAGACTCGCTTCTTCACGGAGCAGCACAATGCCTCTCTGCTGGGTATGCTCGTAAAGATTGATCAAACTTAAAACCGGCATATTTGGAAAGTATTCGTGGTAACATAACACGCCGCCGTTGCGGCCAGACTCATCACTGCTTTCAAGAATAACGGGTATGCTTGCATACTGGTAATCGCAATAATGATTATACAATTCCCGGATCACGCGCTCTTCGATCATTGCTTTGCGGATCACTACGTCCGGTGAAATCATGGCGGACGCCTCCAGGCCAGCCAGATTGAATGCCGAACCGTTAACTTCAAAACCTTTCTCGATCATCATGACCTGCAATTTATCCCGCAGCACATCATTGCTTTCCAGCACATATACGCTGGCCGATCTGTTTCGCCGGTGATCAACATTGCGGAGGTTCTGGCCGTAGCCGGCTGATTGCCGCACAATCCTTGGCAGATACAAGGTGAAAACGCTGCCTTTATCCAGTTCGCTCTGCACCGTGATATCGCCGCCCAGCAACTTGCTGAACTGCTTGCTGATGGCCAGTCCCAGTCCGGTGCCGCTGAATTTCCGCGTGGTGCTCGTATCCGCCTGGGCAAACGCGTCAAATATCCGCTTGGTATGCACTGGCGACATTCCGATACCGGTATCTTTGACAGCAAACTGGACCCAGCCAAGTTTCCCAACTTCAACACTGGACACCGTTAAACTTACAGTTCCATTGGATGTAAACTTGCAGGCGTTGCCCACCATATTAATAAGTATTTGTTTCAGCTTGATGCCATCGGACTCCATAACGCCGATGTCGGCCGGGCAATGAATAATTAATTTGTTATTGTTTTTATCCGCCAATGGCCGGGCAATCTGTTCCACCACTTCAAGCACTTCCTGCACATGAAAAATATCAATATGCGCATCCAGGCGGCCTGCCTCCAGTTTTACGATATCGAGGATATTATTGATAATCGAGAGCAGATGCCGTCCCGCGTTTTCGATTTTTTTTACGTCTTCCCTGGACTGGCTATTATCCGGCGCCCAAGGCTGCTCCTGAAGTAATTCACTATAACCAATTATCGCGTGCAAAGGCGTGCGCAGTTCATGGCTCATGTTGGCCAGAAATGTTGACTTGCTGGCGCTCGCCGCAAGCGCGTTGTCACGCGCGAATATCACTTCTTTTTCCATTTCCTGGCGGCGTTTGATTTCACGCTGCAGGTCCAGGCGGGTCCGTAGTTCCCTGAGGCGCATTTGCTCATAAAAATACCTTACCACCCCGCTGATGATAACGGTTGCCACAATAAAAAATGACGCAATCACGACAGCGTCAAAAGGTTGTCCTTCCCCAAGGATCATGTTCATTTGAACAGCGTAGTAGGGTCCAAAGATAGTCAGCACGACCAGGGCGAAATAACGGGGTGTCCAGGGGATAAACGTAAGAGCTCCAATGGCAATCAGATTGAGTCCTGCGTAGTATGGCGTGGAAACATCTTCAACGATGAAGATCATGATGTTAATAAACACCGCGAGGCTAAACACGTAGAACAGCGTGATATAGTTGGCCAGCCGCAGGTCGGTCACCCGGGTAATCATATAATGCGTAAAAAGAGCGAATGGTATTACCAGTGCGCGAAGCGCGAGAAACTCCCACTTATATTCCGGAACATAAATCAGGTCGCAAATCCAGAATAAAAAATACAGCGGCAGCACGAGCCTGCTGGTAATGGCCGCAATAATGCTGCGGATCTCTTCCAGTTTCTCGTGTTCACGTAACGCCGCGAGTGACAGGTGATCTATGTTGGTTTTGTTATCACGCAAAACAAATTTATGCCTAGAGGTTCAGATTCTATAAGAATAGACCCTTCTAGGTTTTTGAAAAGGCTATAGAGATCATCTTTTGAACGATAGATTAATGGCCAGTCGAGTGCATAATCCATAACCATTTGGTTGGGATTTCCGACATTAAAATTGCCAATGATCAGTTTTCCACCTGGTTTCAGGCACCGGTATAAACTGGCCCCGGCCATCGCGGACGTGGAATCGGACAGATAGTCAAATAGTCCGGAAGAATATACCAGGTCATAATTTTTATGTTCCGTACCGCGCAGGATAATGTTTTTTATCGCTTTATTTAAATAACGGAATTTTATTGCTTTTGGATAGCGGGCAAGAAGGCGCTTTAACTGGCGCTGCGTCGATAACAACGCCTGCTGGTCCTGGTCCAGCAAATCCACCTCGAGCTGCACATCATCCGGCAACACCGGTATTAACTTTTGCCATTCCATTGCCGGTCCACAGGCCACCGAGAGTATACGTATCGGCGCCTGCCATTGAGAGCGCACTTTTACCTGCCGGGTGATTGTATCAACCAGATAATCCGCCCGGTTCCGTACTGCCTGAGCGGAAGGTTCGTTGATGTAATAGCGCTGCAGGCAACGGGCAAACAAGGTCTTGCCGATATTTTCCGAGCGGTAAATCAGGTTCATCATTTCAAAATCGCCGGCGTAACCCAGTGGTTTCGAATAAACGCGGTCCGCGAATGGCGCCTGATAAATCAAGTTGTGAAGTTTATGTCTCATAAACTCGATAGCCTGTTTTTTTACGCTATCGTTTTCCCCCTGAATTTCCTGGGCAAACGACATCATATGAGCAGGAAACATATCGGCGAAATAATCGGCCACCTGCTGAATAACCGCTTCCTCGAACTCATTCACGGCGTCCTGGCTGGTATACGGCTGTTCTTCCATCATGGTGTTGGTTTTCGCCATCAGTTGTTCAAGCCAGTCCTTGATTTCGTAAACCCTGGCCTTGATGCGTGCCGGAAGCTCCGCTGACGATTCAACATATTGTTTGTGTTGTTGCACCAGGCGGTGAGCTGCGCGGATTCCCTGCAGCCGGTCATAGTCTATTGGTTCCCCGGTGATTTCATAGGCGATGCGGTATTTTCCATTGCCCTGAAGATCGCGGCGAATCTGTCTTAGGTCAAGTTTCATTACCGTGGTATTGGCATAGATGAAGGGTATAGAGCGCATTTCACGTATCAGTTCCCTGCCGCTCAAAATAGCTATACCTATTGCTGAATAATCTATGATCCGGAAAAGTTCGCTATCAATCTTTAAATGACAGGGCACGTCCGCCGGATTAATACGCTCCTGGCGTATGCATTTTTCCCGGCTGCCCTGTTTTTTGGTATTAATATTAAATGATTCGTGTACATACGCGCCGGTCTGATGAACCACGGTTCACTCCCTCATATTGTTAGAATAAGGACGTCCATGTTTGTTGAAAAATTCCGTTGGATGCTGCTTGCCGCAAAAGGAAGTATTGATATATCAACCAATCTTAAATCTACTATATGCTAATTAATAAACCGCCGTTGTGAAAATTTTGTAAAATTTATTAAACCGCTATACTTTATCCTGCTGCTGCGGTGCCGCAGCGTGACAGATCAAGTATGTTAACTACTAACGTAGATTCACAAAATAATATTAATTGGCTTATTTGTTTTGCTTGTATAATTCTTGGCTTCGAAAACAGGTTTCTATCAAAATTACCCTGCACTGCTCCTCAATATTAAATACCTGCGTGCATAGAATGTAGCAGACTCATGAAGGAAAATCTAAACAAACATCCGACAGAAAATGTCACCGCAGTTATCCTTGCGGGCGGACGCGCGCAACGGATGAACGGGCAGGACAAGGGGCTGTTATTATTAAACGGCAAGCCTGTGATTGAATATATCATCAATACACTTCGCCCCCAGGTGGAGCACATTCTCATCAATGCCAACCGTAATCATGAACGCTACCGGCAATATGGATTTGCCGTGATACCGGATATTGTCGGCGGCTATTTTGGCCCGCTGGCCGGCATGGCGAGCGGTATCCAGGCGGCAGCCACCGAGTATATCGTCAGCGTTCCCTGCGATTCACCGCTGATTCCGGATAACCTGGTAAGTGTTTTATACCGCAGCCTGCAACTGGCGCAGGCCAGACTTTGTGTTGCGCATGATTGCGAACGCATGCAGCCGGTTTATGCTTTGTTGCACCGCAGCCTGTTACCCAGCCTGCTTGATTATCTGGAGCGCGGAGAACGCAAGGTTGAAACCTGGTGCGCCCTGCAAAACCCGGCATTGGCGGATTTCTCCCATTCGCCACAGACATTCTTAAACATTAACAGCCCGGCGGATCTGGAAGCGGTGGAACGGTATTTACGCGAACCGGGCGGCACTAATTCATAACGCAATGGTCACCGTAATAGGGACGGCTCGCTTATGATTGGCGCAGCCTGAAGCGTAATCGCGCAAGGCGTTGCACTGATTGAGTGAGTGATGGATTTAATAATTTTAAGCACGGAGCCAAATCCACTTGCTATATATCAATGACACGCTGGCGTCAGTCGACTCAAATAGAACTATCATTCACCGGCAGGGAGCATAACAAACACCATGCGAGGACCGATCCGGGTATTGATGCTCGGCACTGGCCAGATGGGCGCTGGTATCGCCCGCCTGGTGCTGCAAAAACCGGGGCTGGATCTGGCCGGCGCCTATGGCAGGCGCGTTCACCGCGCGGGTACAGACCTGGGTGAGGCTATCGGTCTTGGCAGGATACTGGGTGTCCCGATCAGTGTTGATCTTGAAAGGCTTATCACAGAAACCCGGCCGGAGATCGCCATACAGGCCACCTGCTCTACCGCCGCGGACGCCATGCCGGAAATTGCCACGCTGCTGCGCCATGGTGTCAATGTGATTTCCATCGCGGAAGAAATGGCGTATCCAAAATACCGCTCGCCCGCCATCGCGGAAGAACTGCATTGGCTGGCCGTCAAGCAGGGCGTATCCGTACTTGGCACCGGCGTTAATCCCGGCTTTGTGCTGGACCTGCTGGTGATAACCCTCACGGGCGCCTGCGCGGATATTCAAAGCATTACCGCCAGGCGGGTCAATGATCTTTCGGCTTACGGCCCTTCAGTGCTCAGGAGTCAAGGCGTTGGCCTGTCTCCGCAGGACTTCCAGGCCGGCCTGAGAAATGGCGCCGTGGCGGGTCATATTGGTTTTTCGGAATCCATACATATGATCGCCAAAGCCGTCGGCTGGAATATTGATAACATACAGGAAACGCGTGAGCCCATTGTCTCCCGGGTGCGGCGGCAAACCGCGTTTGTGACCGTCGAACCCGGACACGCCGCCGGTTGCAACCACACGGCGGTGGCCTATGCCGCGGACAAACCGGTTATCACCCTGCTTCATCCGCAACAGGTTTTACCGGGGCTTGAAGGCACACAAACCGGCGACATGATTGATATCAAAGGCACGCCGGATATTCATCTTGAAGGCCGCCCGGAAATTCCCGGCGGCCAGGCCACGATCGCGCTCGCGGTCAACATGATTCCCCGGGTATTAAATGCCGCGCCGGGCCTTTATAACATGGCGCAACTGCCCGCGCCTGCGGCCATGCTTGCCGATTCGCGGTCGTTTTTGCGTGAAGAGCTGATCGAGGTGAGAAATGACTGAACGGGTCGCCGCGGGAACCTGGGTGGAAATTTACCGGGTCGTACTGGCGGCAAACGAACGCGCGCCTCAATTGCCGGAAGACACGCGCCAGGTTCCCCTGGAAATGCGCGTCAAGGGCTGGCTGGTGAAAGCGGCGGAATTGAACGGAGACGCCGAAATCAAAACCCCGGCGGGGCGGCAACTGCGCGGCACATTGGTTGAAATCAATCCCGCCTATCGCCATGGCTTTGGCTCCCCTATTCCGGAACTGACACCCATCGGCAACGAAGTCCGCGCTTTATTGCGCACCAAAGGCTGGTTTACTTGAATTCGGAAAGCTATCAATCCATCATGGCGCAGCGGCCGGAAATCATGCGAGCCAGCATTGGAATTGATTACTCGCGTTATGCTACCGGCGCGATCGCCTTTGACTACGAGAGGCTGCTGGACGACACGGGCTATGACATCGGCGCCGTGCGCGAAATTCAAAGCCGCACCGCGGTCGGCAATACCCCGTTAATCGAACTGAAGAATATCACGCAACTGATTCGCACCGTTTCCTCTCCGGGATACGGCGCGCGGATCTTTGTCAAGGATGAAGCCGCCAATCCATCGGGCTCGTTCAAGGACCGCCGCGCGTCATTGTCGGTTCACGAAGCCAAACGGCGCGGTTATCGGGGCGTGGTGGCCGCAACCTCCGGCAACTATGGCGCCGCGGTTGCCTCGCAGGCGGCGAAGGCAGGCTTGCAATGCATCGTGGTGCAGGAAGCGTTTGACAGCAAAGGCATTGCGCAGCCGGAGATCGCGGAAAAAACCCGCGCATGCGAAGCCTATGGCGCTGAAGTCATCCGGCTCTCGGTGGGGCCGGAGCTGTTTTATGTTTTTCTGCTCACGCTCAAGCAGACAGGTTACTTTAACGCATCGTTATATTCACCCTATTCCATACTCGGCATTGAAACCCTGGGTTATGAGCTTGCTTATCAAACGCAGCAACTGGCTGGCCGTTTTCCGGATGTTGTCATTGCAACCCACGCCGGCGGCGGCAATGTGACCGGAACGGCGCGCGGTTTACGTAAAGCGGGCGCAACGGAATCCCAGGTGATCGCGGCCAGCGTCGATCTGACAGGTCTGCATATGGCATCCGATCATGACTTTAACCGCAAGTCGTTCACCACCGGGCACACCGGCTTCGCCATGCCGTTCACCACCTGGCCGGACCGCGCCGATGTGCCACGTAACGCGGCGCGCGCCCTGCGTTACATGGGCCGCTTTGTCACGGTCACGCAGGGTGAAGTGTTTTATATCACGCAGTTGCTGGCGGAATTGGAAGGACTGCAACGCGGACCGGCAGGCAACACTTCACTCGCCGCCGCGTTTGCGATTGCGCAGGAACTGGGTGAAGAACAGATCGTGGTGGTGCAGGAAACCGAATACACCGGCGCCGGCAAACATCCCATCGCGCAACTTAATCTGGCTAAACAAATGGGCATCGAAGTGACACGCGGCGATCCGCGCAATAACAGGCCTGGCGTTAAAATCGTGATACCGGAAAATCCCGCGCAGTTGCACGTTACCGAGGTGAACCTGAATCAGGTCCGGCATTCCTATATACAACACGCGATCAAGGCACTGCCGGGGGAACAGATCCTGAGTGAAACCGATATTGAATTTCTGGCGGTGGAGACTCGTACCAATAACAATTATGTGGAGAATGTGATTCATGAAATCCATCGAAAGAGCTGACGACTTTACCACGCGCCGCAAACACCTGCAGTTGCTTACTGATGAAGAGTTGCATCAACGTTTCTGGCAACTGGCGGAGCAAATCATCGCCCCCTTGATTGAAGAAGCCAGAACTCATACCACCCCTTCTATTGAACGTTCCGTTCTACTGCGCATGGGCTTTTCCAGTATTGAGGCAAAAAAACTGATTGCTGAAATGCAGCAGAGAGAACTATTAGGTTATGGTGCGGGCCGTTTGGTATTTGAACTCGCTAATAGTAAAAATATTTCCGTGCGTGACGCAGGCTGCAAATTATTGGAAGGTTGCTATTGGGAGGAATTAGCCCATGGCAAGTAACGGGAGCGCGTCCGCATGAAGCTTGACCCTGATAAAAAACTGGATGTGCAGGAAGTCCTTAAGGACCTGGAACACTACAAGCCCCGGCGCAAAGGCTGGCACTGGCGCGTCAAAGTGGAAGTCCACCACATCGGTCCGTTTATCTATAAGGACACGTCGGAAAATCTCCGGCAATCCATTCCGCTGCAGGCCGCCGAATATTTTCAGCATATTGATCCGCAGTGCGGCTTTGTGATTACCACCGAAATTGCGTCCGGGCGTTTTGAAGATGACTTGCGCCGCATGCGCATGGCGGCGTGGCATGGCGCGGATCACATTATGGTGATCCGCACCACCGGCCAGTCGCATATCGACGGACTCATTGAAGGCACGCCGGAAGGCATCGGCGGCATTCCCATTTCGCGCAAGCAAATCCGCGCCACGCGCAAGGCGCTGGACGCTATCGAAGACGAAGTGGGCCGGCCCATCAATTTTCATTCTTATGTCAGCGGCGTGGCCGGTCCGGAGATTGCCGTGCTATTTGCCGAGGAAGGCGTCAACGGCGCGCATCAGGACCCGCAATATAATGTGCTGTACCGCGACATTAACATGCACCGCTCGTTTGTGGATGCG
>JAKEGK010000154.1 GCA_022627515.1 Gammaproteobacteria bacterium | reverse complement strand
TGTTGGCGTTCACTGTCCGGCCCATGGCGCGGATATTGGCCAGTAAATTCCGGTGGGTCAGCACCACCCCTTTGGGAATTCCGGTACTGCCCGACGTATACTGAATAAACGCGATATCATCCGGCTGATTGGCGCAGGTTTGCAGCGCATGGCCGCCGCCCTGCAGTTCCTCCACGGTAATGATATGCCGGATGCTTTCAACCTGGGATTTTAACAAACGCGCAACCGTTTTTGCCTCGCTTACGGTAATCAGGATTGCCGGCTTGCAGTTGTTAAGAATACTGGCATGGCGCCGGATATGATCTTCCAACTGCGCCGGACGGGCAGGCGGATAAAGCGGAACCGGGATGCAACCCGCCAGCAGTATCCCGAAGAAACTGTAAAAATAACCGGTTCCGGTGGGCAGCATGATCGCAACCGGTTGCTGGCTGCCAATCCCCAATGACTGCAAACCCGCGGCGGCTGATTGCGCCCGTATTAACAATTGCTGATAAGTAACGTTCTCGCCTGCTTCTTCATCATCGTACAACTGAATAAGGCCGCGTTCCGGATGGCGCTGCGTGTACCAGTGCAAGACATCAACCAGGGTCTGCGCGGATTCCGGAACGGCGATCGCCCGGGCTTCGGCCGGCCCGGCTTTTGCGCGAGGTTTAACAGCAGGCGCGGCTTTTACCCGCGCCTGGGAAACAGCCGGCAACAAATCGCGCAATGACTCTGCTTGCGCGAAGATCTTTTCATCCAGATCAACGCCAAAACTTTTATTGATGCGGGAAAACAATTCCACGCGCGCCAGGCTGTCAAATCCCAGATCTTTCGCCATATCGCTATCGATATTGATATCGTCAAGCGCGCCGCGCTGACTGCGGCTCTCCGCGGCAAGTTGCCGCGCGATCGCCACGAGGGTGTCAGAATATTCTTTCGCGTTCTGCTGCTTGGGATTATCGTCCGGCATTGCCTGTCTACCAGTTCCTGACTCCGTTAGCTAATATGCGGAAAATTCCACCTGCGTAATACTGATAAAGACTCAGAGTAAATCCTGACATTGCAAAAAACGCATGCTTCCGATAACGGTAAAACTCGCGTCGGGTGAGTTTTACCGGCACCTCGATGGTGCCGTCTTGGGCTTGGTGTTGGCGGACCGTTGTGCGGCAGGGACGCCGCACGCGAGCGTACACGGATGTATTTACAACGTGTCCGACAAGGCCAAGCCCAAGGTGGCTCCCTTCCGTAGCATGGGTTTTTTGCGCAGCAAATTTCGGCATTTTAGGCTCATAACGGCTTACTTTAACGCAACTATAAGGTAAAATATTTCCCCTGTGGTTGGAATGACGCCTGTCCGGTTGCCTGCATTAGAAAAGCGTTTGAAAATACATACCGCCACCATCCGTTGAATCGTCAATCAAGTCATCCAGGTTGAGGCTGAAGCTTAATAGCAGCCGGCTGCGTTTGTCCGCGGAATGATATTCCCAGGAGGTGCGCAATTTCGCCTCGACGCCTTCATTCAATTCATTGGGATTGCCTGCAACCTCGTATATCCTGTCGCGCTCAGACCAGCCAACATACAAACCCAGATCCCAGGCCTGATGGGTGGAATAATCGTGGTAAAGGGCCGAATACACCTGCAAGGTCCATAGTTGGAAATTATAGCTGTTCGCCTGGTTTAACTGGTCGCGAAACTGTTCGTTGAAATCATCGTAGCGCACGCCGGCAGTCAATTCATAATCACTGCCAACACCGTTGACCCAGTAAATATCCGCCAGATGGTAATCAACTTCCTGCGCCTCATCACTCGTTGCCTCGCTCAGGGATTTTGCCACGTTCATCGCGCGCACATCGGCCCCGGCAAATTGATTACGGTTGAAATGATAAATAATGCTTAAACGGTAATTGTAGGATTCGTTCTTGAAACGGCTTATCTGATCATCAAAAACGAATTCGCTGGGCGTTTCTTTTTCCAGATCGAAATGCACATCCCAGTGATCCGTAACATTGTAGAAACCCTGCAACATAATCCTCTCGGCGGATTGCTGATAATAGGCATTGTCAATTGGATTTTTTTCATTAAAATAGTGATCCACCGACAGCCAGGACAAACGCACATAGTTATGCGGCCGGCGGCCTATCGTCAGGGCGAAACCAAGATCCGACTGCCGTTTGTCAACTGCGGCGGCGCCCAGGAATGACAGTCCGATATCAGTGGCTGCAAATGGATAAACATCCGCAAACAACAACGGCGCTTCAAGTGGTTTTCTGGTGTAGAAATCATCCTGTTCCAGGTCCAGGCCGAAATAAAATTTTTCCGATAACTGGTGGTGCAGTTTCAGGTGGGTTTGCAGGAATAAATAATCCGTGCTGGTGCTGCCGCCGCCCATGCGCCAGCCGCTCCAGGTGTCGAGCCACTCAAGATCCAGTGATTTGCGGAACGCGCCGGCGTTGATATCCACGAACGATTCATCAAACAACCGGACG
Source organism: Gammaproteobacteria bacterium (assembly GCA_022627515.1). Lineage (GTDB taxonomy): Bacteria > Pseudomonadota > Gammaproteobacteria > SZUA-152 > SZUA-152 > JAKEGK01. The sequence continues at coordinate 3,927 of JAKEGK010000154.1, read as the reverse complement.
TCATCAATGGATTTATCATCATGAAAAGCGAGGGTAGTTTTGCCCGTCAACACTAACGTCACCGTTAGTATTGCCAGAGTGGCCAAGCGGGATTTGCGGCTCATCAATATCAACCGAACCAGAAAGTTTTCCTTGTTTGAATACTAGGCCGTATTGCTATTGTAAAAATTGTTAAAGATCAAAGACAGAGTGAATATATGCGGAAATTCTACCGGCTCCGTCTGGCATTCATCACACTCATCAAATCAATCCCGCCGCCAGCGGGAAAGTTGAAACAGCAAGGCGGGCAACAACAGAAAATCCATCACCAGCGCAATAGTCACCGTTATCGCTGAGAGCAGTCCCATGTCAGCGCTCATCTTGTAATCCGAAAACGTCAGCACCATAAACCCGGCGGCCAGCGCAATCGTGGTGACGGCCATTGCCGGTCCCGCCAGGTAAAAGGTTTGCCGAACGGCATGTTCCGAATCAGGTTTATCCTGGCCGCGAAAACGCAAATACTTGGTAATAAAATGCACCGTGTTATCAACCACAATACCCAGTGTCATACTGCTGACAACAGACAGGCCCAGGCCCACCTCGCCCACAAATATTCCCCACAGTCCGAACGCAATCACCGCAGGTGTTATATTAGGCACCAGGCTGACAAGGCCCATATCCAGCCGTTTTAGCGCGGCGATCATCACCAGGGCGATGGCAAACAGCGCCGCAAATGCCGCAACCAGCATACTGACAATGTTACGCTCCGACAAATACGCCCAGACAATCGACAGGCCGCTTCCCCGGACATGCATATAGGATGGCATATTGTCCCGCAGCTATTGTTGCGCCCGTTGATCGAGGCCGCGGAACACGCGCGTACCCAGATTTTTGACTGTAACGATGATACGTGTCGATGACTTGTCGACGTTAATCTGATTATTAAGGTCCAGCCCGAGGGGCAAGGACATTTCATAGAGCAAAAGATATTGCGCGGCCAGTTCCCTGCTTTCCGGCAACCGGTACCAGGCGTCATCATCATTGTGCATATTCCTGTTCAGCCGCTTGAAGATATCCGACACAGTGTAGACATGCGCAACTTCCTGCTGCTGGCGCAACCACTGCGCGAACTGCTCAAGCCGCTGCAAATATTCCGGATCAGCGATTGCGCCCGGTCCCTTGGCCGGTAACGAGTATTCAATGAAATCCGAGCCGCCTATCCGGCGCTCCAGCAAATCCGTGGCGACGCGCACGGGAATATTGTAACTAAAATACTGTATACAGTTGTCATTTAGCACATTGCGTGACGCCAGCGCGGCGCCAATCAACACAAGCAAACCCAGCGCTCCGATAATTAATGCCGGACCCCGGATAACCATATCCGACAAGCGGTGAAAAAAAACCATGCGCGGCGATAACCGGTGCGTGACTGGCCTTAACCGGTAACACGGCGATCAGCGCCGGCAAAAAAAACACCGAATAAAGAAATGCCATGGTGACGCCAATGGCTACGATATTGCCAAGATCATGAAACGGAGACGCATCGGAAAAGTTCATGGTCAGAAATCCAATCGCCGTCGTCAGGCTGGTCAGAAACACCGCTTGCATATTGAGAGTCAATGACTCAACCAATGCTTCGTTCTTGCGCTTCCCGGAATATATCAATCGGTACATGGTCACCAGAATATGCACACTGTCAGCAACCGCAAGGGTAAGAATGATGGTTGGCGCATTGGCCGATGCCGGATTAACGGATATACCCAGCCAACCGGCAATACCCATGGCTGACAACATCGACATCAAAATGACAAGCATGGTTGCCAGCGTGGCCGGCACGGAACGCACGGAAAATCCAACCACCAGCACCAGGATAAAAAACATGACTGGCGCCAGCAGCATCATATCGTGCCGGCCAACCTCGGAAAACGCCATGTCAAACATCACACTGCCGGTAAGATAAAAATCCATGTCCGGGTATTGGGCCTGAAACTCATCGCGAAGCTGCCGGGAAAATCCGGCAATCCGTTCCACGGCTTCCGGCGCTTTTTCGGCAAAAATGACATTGGTGACCACCGCAGTGGCGCCCGCATCGGCGGCCAGCAAACGCTTTACCAGCAACGGTTCCGCCAACGCCTGCCGGCGTTTCAGTGCGCGTTGCGCCGCCTCGAGCCGCTTCGGATCTGGAATAAAATCCTCAACGATGAGTTCATCATGACTGGCAGAGGTAAACTGAAAGTTGGTAAGCGAATCAACGCGGCTGGAAAACGGTATTTGCCAGCAGGCGTCGGTAAGCGCTTTCACAGCGGACAGGGCGCGTTGTGTAAATACATCCCCCTGTTTCGGGGCAACGGATCAGAATGATGGATTCGTGCTTGGTGTAGGTATTCTCCAGCGCTTCCAGTTCCACTAAACGTGGATCCTGTTTCGCAAAAAATACCCGGAGGTCGCTGTCGATGGTGATAAACAGCATGCCGCTGGCAGAGACGCGCACCACCAACGTGGTGATTACGATCAACCACCAGCGTTGATTGACAATCCAGTGCGCTAACCGGGAGTCCGCACTTTCCATGTAACCGCCATTTAACAAGCAGTATTGTCCAGATGAGATGTCCGTTTCCAAACACAGCCTGGAATATTTTTCAGGCTGGCGTAGAATAACAAAACAGCATCACATTAAAGCCTAACACTGGAAAATTCAATCGGCTTTGGAACCGCAAATCATGATCAGGCCAGACTATCACGGCGGCAGCATTGTCAATCTCATGTCCACTATCATGCAGGGATTGGGCGATGCGTCAAATTATCACGCACCCTTAAAGGAGTTAAGCAGCGGCATGCCGGCCGCGGCGCAAAACGTTGTGTTACTGGTGATTGATGGCCTTGGTTATCATTATTTAACGGAAGTTGGCAAACACAGCGCGCTAACCCGTCACCTGCGCGCAAAATTAACCACGGTGTTTCCCTCGACAACGGCGACCGCCATTACGACATTTTTGACGGGCCTTGCCCCGCAACAACATGGCCTGACCGGCTGGTTCACCTACTTTCACGAGTTGGGCAGCATTATCGCCGTACTGCCCTTCCGGCCGCGCTTTGGCGGCGCTCCATCAGGCGAGCTGAACATCAGCGTTAAATCGCTGTATGGTCATACGCCCATTTTCGATCTTATCAAGCGGGATTGTTATATCATTGCACCTGACTCCATTGCCTATTCCGATTTCAACCTGGCGCATAGTGGCAAGGCGCATATCAAACCGTATAAAACACTCGCAGAATGTTTCAAGTTTACGCGGGACATCATTCACGGCAACCAACAGAAAAAATATATCTACACCTATTGGCCCTTGTTGGACGGCATGGCCCATGACAAAGGTATTGGCAGCCATGATGTCAAACAGCACTTTCGCGATATCGACCGCGCCTTTTCCCGCTTTATAAATAATATAAAAGGCAGCGATACCCTGGTGATCGCCACAGCGGACCATGGCATCATTGACTCCGGGCGTGAACACTGCATTGAACTGGAACATTACCCGCAACTGCAGGACATGTTAACCATGCCATTAACCGGCGAACGGCGCATGGCGTATTGTTATGTGGAAACCGGCAGGCATGAGGCGTTTAAAAACTACCTGCAAAATACTTTCGATGATCAGATGAAAATTTTCGATAGCCGGCAACTTATCGAACAGCATTACTTCGGCCTGGGAGAGCCGCACCCCCAGCTTCACCATCGGGTCGGGGATTATACCCTGGCGATGAACGGCAATCTGACCATTATGGATGCCGTGCCCGGAGAAAAACGCTACTACCATATAGGCACCCATGGCGGCATGAGTGAACAGGAAATGTATGTGCCGCTGATTATTGTTGAAGCCTGATAGCATATCCCCGGATTCTTTTTCGGGACTGTGCAGGTATTAAGAAAATCCCTTCTCCCTTGAGGAG
>JAKEGK010000153.1 GCA_022627515.1 Gammaproteobacteria bacterium | reverse complement strand
CTCTCTAATGCCAACAGATATTTGACCTTGAAAAGTTGGTGGAGACATGGATTTACAAAACCGTCGGCGGCAGGGATGCCGCCGTCGAGCTTACAGGGAAGTATTTACAGCGTGTTTTGTAAATCCATGTCTCCATCAGCTTCAGTACTCATTAAATCCTGCTAATCTCGGAGTCTATGCTGTTTATAAGTAATATTTGTGGGACAGCAATGGTTCAGTTTGTTTTCTTATGACGCCGGTCCCAGTTTTTAAAGCGTTCACGGCAGTAAGCAAGCAAGGTTTCATAGCTGTCAAAAAACAATTCAAAACCCTCTTCAGCCGGCGCGTCGAATTCGCAATAGTCATTTTTGTGTTCCCGGCAAACGGTGGGCCGGGTTTCATAGATGCCGCAGCGGCCATCAGGCTGGAGAAATTTGCACTTGTTATTAACCAGTAAATACCAGTCACCCTCGTCTTTATAAATCTGTACATCATGATGCGCGGTTTGCCAAAGCAGATGATCGAAATCGTGCATTGAGCGCGGTGTATCAATTTTCTGGGTTATATAAGTGCAGCACAATGAACCACGGCAAAAACTGCATTTATTTTCCGGTGTGATTTCGATGGTTACATCCAATGACTTGTCTGACACAAAAAATGATCTCTGATATTGATAACTTTATGATTAGGATAGGATTATATGGCTGTTATTACAGCGGTCAGGCGGTATAATGCAGCCGCAGCCGTGCAAACGCGATCCATGCCATTGTATTAACAATTGATTTTTATATTCAAGAGTCCTGCGCAAGACTTTAAACAGACATTCAAAACCCCATATTGCAGTTTATTACCACTTTGGTCATCGTTAATACATCAAAAGTTTAATAGCCGGGAGTGAAAGGTGTTGTTATGCCAATCTATGAATATGAATGTAAAGCCTGTGGGCATCGTCTGGAGATGATCCAGAAGATCAGTGATGAGCCAATCACGCAGTGTCCGCGGTGCTACAAACCTGAGTTGAAAAAACTCATATCAGCCGCCGGTTTTCGCCTCAAGGGTGGCGGTTGGTATGAAACGGATTTTAAACGCAACAATAAAAAGAATTTGGCTCAATCGGACGCAAGCAAGGAAAACAAGGAGAAAAAAGCAACGGACGCGCCGGACAAAAAATCCACTGAGAGCACTGGTTCTAAATCCGGTGAATCCAAGTCTTCCGGCGGTGCGCAAAACTAACCGGCAATCATTAGTGCGGAATATAAATCAATGAAACGTTATCTGATCGCAGGACTGCTGGTGTGGGTGCCGCTTGGCGTTACCCTGCTGGTGATCCGGCTGGTGGTCGATTTGACCGACCGCGTCTTGTTGTTGCTGCCAGCGCAATACCAGCCCGAGGTTTTGCTGGGATTCAAGATACCCGGTCTGGGGATCGTGCTGTCGGTAATCATCGTGTTGGTTACCGGCATGGTGGTGGCCAATCTGTTTGGCCGTACCCTGGTTGCAATGTGGGAGCGCCTGCTGGCGCGCATCCCGTTTATCAGCAAAATCTATCACGGCGTCAAGCAGGTCATGGAAACAGTGCTTTCCGCGGATGGCCAGTCGTTCCGCAAAGTATTACTGGTGGAATATCCCCGCAAAGGCATTTGGACCCTGGCGTTTCAAACCGGCAATAGCAGTGCCGAAATCGGACACCGACTCGGTCAGGATGTGGTGAATATCTTTATACCAACAACCCCCAACCCAACATCGGGTTTTTTTCTGGTGCTGCCCCGGGAGGATGTTATTGAACTTGATATGTCGGTCGATGATGGATTGAAAATGATTATTTCCGCCGGGGTTGTGGTTCCAATGTGGACGGCTGCATCCGCCGCCGGGGCAAAAAAAATCGTACAATCAAACAATTAAATATCGGATTGCCGGCAGGGATTAACCGGGTTGCAAAAGCCACCGCAAAATTCCCGCGGCGTTGGTTGCAATCAATACGGCCAATCCGTAACATTCCCGGTCTTCAGTAAATTCAACAGGAAGCTATCGTTATGCGCAGCCACTATTGTGGACATTTGGACGAATCCCATATCGGTCAGGAAGTGATTTTATATGGCTGGATGCACCGCCGGCGTGATCACGGCGGCGTGATATTCATCGATCTGCGGGACCGCGAGGGTATTTCGCAAGTGGTGTATGATCCGGAGTCGAGGGAGTCTTTTGCGGCCGCGGAGCGCGTGCGCAGCGAGTATGTGCTGCGGGTAAAGGGCCTGGTGCGCCGGCGCCCTGAAGGAACCGAAAATCCGGCTATGCCAACCGGCGCCATTGAAGTGCTGGGCCGCGAACTGGAAATACTAAATACGGCGGAAACGCCGCCCTTCCAGCTGGACAGCGAAGACCACGAAGTATCCGAGGAAAACCGCCTGCGTTACCGTTATATTGATTTGCGCCGCCCGCAAATGCAGCAACGGATTCGCACCCGCGCCAGGGTCTCGCGCATTATTCGCGACTTTCTGGATAGCGCCGGTTTTCTGGATATCGAAACGCCGATGTTGACCAAGGCCACACCGGAAGGCGCGCGAGATTATCTGGTGCCCAGCCGTACCCACAATGGTTCCTTCTTTGCGTTGCCGCAGTCACCGCAATTATTTAAACAGTTACTGATGATGTCCGGTATGGACCGCTATTACCAGATCGTGCGTTGTTTTCGCGATGAAGACCTGCGCGCCGACCGGCAGCCGGAATTTACCCAGCTCGATATCGAAACGGCGTTCATCAAGGAAGATGAAATGATGGACATCATGGAAAACCTGATCCGCACCCTGTTTAAACAGGTGCTGGACGTGGAATTGCCCAATCCGTTTCCCCGCATGACTTATGCCGAAGCCATGCGGCGCTTTGCTTCCGACAAGCCGGATTTGCGCATTCCCCTGGAACTGGTGGACGTCGCCGATGTCATGAAAGACGTCGAATTCAAGGTGTTTTCGGGTCCGGCCAATCATCCGAACGGACGCGTCGCCGCATTGCGCTTGCCCAAGGGCGGCGGGTTGACACGCAAGGAAATCGACGACTATACCGCGTTCGTGGGAATTTATGGCGCAAAAGGTCTGGCCTACATCAAAGTTAACGATTTAAATGCGGGGCGTGAAGGGTTGCAATCACCGATCCTGAAATTTTTGCCGGACACGGCGATTAATACCATCATGCAGCGCACCGGCGCGCAGGATGGCGACCTGGTTTTCTTCGGCGCCGACAAGTCCACCATTGTCAATGAAGCGATGGGCGCCTTGCGGGTGAAACTGGGTCATGACCTGAATATGCTGGAAGGGCAATGGCGTCCCCTGTGGGTTGTCGACTTTCCCATGTTCGAATGGGATGAAAAAGAAAATCGCTGGGGAGCTATACACCATCCTTTCACCGCGCCACGCGAGGCGGATATCAACAAACTCGAAGACAAACCCGGCGAATGTTTGTCCCGGGCCTATGATATGGTTCTGAACGGTACGGAAATCGGCGGCGGATCGCAACGGATTTACCGCGCCCACGTGCAGGAAAAAGTGTTCCGGCTGCTCGGCATCAAAGACGAAGAAGCGCAAGAGAAATTTGGGTTTCTGTTGGAAGCGTTAAAATATGGTTGCCCTCCCCATGGTGGTATCGCCTTTGGTCTTGACCGCCTCGTGATGCTGATGACCGGCGCTTCATCCATTCGTGAAGTGATGGCGTTTCCCAAAACCCAGACCGCCGCATGTCTTTTGACATCAGCTCCCTCTGAAGTCAGCGAAGCCCAATTGCGGGAACTGGGCATTCGTTTACGCAAGCCTCAAGCTCAATCCGAAAAAGAAAAAGCCTGACGCAGGTTTTGCTTTGCAGGGCAGGATTCGTTTACCCTGCAAAGTCAACTTGATACCGCGACTAAATGGCCTACGGTGTCGTTGTATTATCCAAATTTACTGATTTTTATTCATCGGCAAATATTCCCCCTGGCATCGCCGCGCCGTCAACATCAGGGTTTTGATCAAGAAATCAGAGCATTCTCAGGTAATTAAATTTTCGATTGGTTTTGCCGGTGCTTAGTGTAGCTGACCATTTCCGCCATGGGTAAAAATAAAGTTACTGATATCTAATTCCGATAAACTGGTAAATCCGGAGTTTTTTAATGGTAATTTTTAATATCAAGCCGATTCCCTATAACGCCCAGAAACAGACGCGTCCACGTTATGCGCAGTGATGATTCATCAAGGTTCATGCCGCCAAATGCGCTGCCATCGCTATTGCACAGCCGTAATCTGAGCATTGTGACTGGTTTTGGCGCGATGTTTTCCATCGTTGCGTTGCTGACAATGGCTGCTCTTATGTGGGGGTTGGACGCCATTCAGAATGATCTGAATGAAATCATAGGCACTCACCGGGAGAAAATGCGGCTGGTGGTGGAAATGCGAAACGCCGCCAGGGCGCGAACGATGTGCCTTTCCAACATGATTCTTTTTCATGATCCGTTTGATAAAGACGAACAATATCTGCAATTTAACAAACATGGCGCCGCATTTGCCAATGCACGGCTGAAGCTTTTACAAAGTAATTTATCGGGGGAGGAAAAGGCTATCCTCGACACGCAAGGCAAATATTCCGGTGAGGCTGTTCCATTGCAAAACGAAGTTGCTGACTACATCTATGCCGATGAAATTGAAAAGGCTCATGCGTTATTAATTAGTGAAGCGATTCCCTTGCAAGACCGCGTGATGGAACAGCTGACCAATTTATATGATTTCCAGGAGCAAGCCGCGGAGTTGCAAGTAAAGCAAACGGAAAAAAACTATCATGCGACGCGATTGTGGCTGACTCTATTTGCGTTAATGGTGGGCTTTATCGGGATTATTGTTGCCATGTAAATCATGCGCCGTAACCAGCAAGCGTCAGAAGACCGTGAGCGGCATTTAAGGGAAATTGAGAGCGCCAATGTGCAGTTGGAATTCGCCAAACAGCAGGCGGAAAAAGCCAACACCAGTAAAAGCCAGTTCCTGGCAAACATGAGTCATGAGCTTCTAACGCCCCTGAATGCGATACTTGGTTACAGCGAACTGATTAAAGAAGAATTAAACGGCAGCCAGGCGCCGCGGGTTGTTCTTGATGACTGCAATAAAATTCTTGCGTCGGGCACGCACTTATTGAACCTGATTAACGAAGTGCTCGATCTGTCAAAAATTGAAGCCGGTAAGATGCAAATAAGCTGTGAAGAATTCCTGATTAACGAGCTTGTTGACTCCGTGATAGCTATCATTGAACCACTGGCGGAAAAAAATGGAAACCGTATCAAGGTGGATTATCAGACCGATTTATTTGTCATGATGTCGGACGCCGTAAAAGTGAAGCAGATTTTAATGAACCTTGTGAGTAACGCCAACAAATTTACCAGGAATGGAATCGTTAGTATTATTATAAGTTCCGTCAGCGAAAACGGGGTAGCGTGCTTAAACTTCCTGGTTAAGGACAGTGGTATAGGCATTGAACCGGATCTATTGGACAGAATTTTCGAACCCTTTGAGCAGGCCGATCTGTCCTTGACGCGGCAATATCAAGGCACAGGCCTGGGTTTGACGATTACCAAGCACTTTTGCGAGATGCTTGGTGGAACAATATCAATAGCGAGTTCGCCCGGTCAGGGCTCTTCCTGTTCAGTTAATTTGCCGGTGCACAATACGCAGTCCAATAAAAATAACATTGCCCAGATGCGTCAGAAGTTGACAAGCTGAGCCGTTTTAAAACACTTCCGTAAATTCATCCGGCGCGCCTGATTCCCGGTTGTTGCGGGATACAATTCCAAATTAAATTGCCTGCAGACACCCATGATGCTTGCCTATCTGCCTTAAAAAGTGGCGTAAATATGTGGAGATTTATATTGCTGCGCGATATTGCCATAGGTAATCCCGATAACACTTAAGATTTTAATAACTTATCCGTTATCATAAATTGTGATGGAAAAGTTAAAACTCAATCTGCCAAGGCTGGAAGCGCACGGCGCTTCCGGATTATGCCCCCAGCCCAAAGCGTTGAAGGCCTGGCTGGATGCGCTGCCGTTGGGGGATATGGAAGCTTCCGGATCCCAGGTGCTTGGGCTGCTCCAGGCTTACAACCGCTGCCATATAGCCTCCGAAATCAGGCTGGAATCCCTCAACATTTTTAATCCTGTTGTGCAGGATTTAACTGCCGGGTTGGTGGCCAAATACCGCGACAGCACCTTCCCTTTGTCCGAGCGTAATCGCGAACGTTGCATGATAGTTAACAGGCTGTTTGAAGAAATGGCGTATGGTTTTAAATGGCTGGTGAACGGCTTCCAGGAAGAGTGGAAACAAAAAGGTTCGATCAGGAAAGAATTCTTTGATGTAGTCCGTATCTCCATAGTTTACCTGTCCCGGCGCATGCTCTCGGGCTACAGCACCTACACACAGGAACCCGAGGGTGTTTGGGGCGATTTGCATCAGTTCTACAAGCTCACGGTTCAGTTTCAATCCGCTCAGACTGGTCAGCAAGCTGCGAAATATGGCGGGGACGTGGATAATATAATCCACGCCTATTTGCGCATCGTGATGCTGTCAATTACCAATCCTTATCATCTGATGCAGGGCGAGGCGCAGCTTATCTATAACTATCTCAATAAATGGGTGGCCGGATGCCGGCTGGTTCCGGTTACGGGATACATAATTGACCGGGGTGAATTGATTATTGATCTAGATCATGATGTCCCGCCGCAGTTTATCTTCCAGGACCATGTGGCGCAGCCGGAAAATTGCCGGACAGTGGATATATCGCAGTTAATGAAACGCTTCAAGGAAACAATAGATGCCCTGACGACACGCAAGGAGGCGGCCGGCGGCATCAGTAACTCAAACTTGACCTTTAACGAACGCATCCGCCGCGATATGTTATTTCGGTTGCAGACGGTGTGGAACGAACGGCTGGAACGGGGAGCGCAGCGAAAAAACGCCAACAACCGGTTGCGCATGGTGTCCAGTCTGAGCGCCAGCCACTTTTTTATCGACGGACAAGCCGCGTTTTATCCTGAAAGTGATGAAATACGTCTTCACAGGCCGGAAAGAAATCCGGAATCTTCGCAAGCGGGCCTGTCCCTGATGCCGATCGACTACGAGCCATGGAAAGACGAAGCGGACCGTCACCGGGTGGAGGCGGAAATTGAAGCGCAGCGCTTGTCGCTGTTTGATTCCGATCTCGATATCTGGGAAAAAATATTCGCCAGCAAATCCCACGCGCGCGCGTTACATGAGCTGCATGCGGTCCGTTATACGGACCATTTCTGGCAACTGCTGAATGTTAGTCACAATGGTATGGGTGTCCGTTACAAAGCGTCGGAAAACACCAGAGTGTCGGTGGGCAATATTGTCGCCTTTCATCCGGAGCAAGACCAAGATCAATGGTGTCTTGGGGTCGTGACCTGGATGAAAGAATATTCCGCCAGTCGCCTGGATATGGGAATAAGGATCATATCCGGCCGGCCACAGGCGGTGGCCGTGCGGGCAATCTCCGGCGCGGGTTGTGGCAGTGAATATTTCCGGGCCCTGTTGTTAACCACTGAACAGGCCGGTAATAGTGTTTCCCGTCTTATTGTTCCAGCGTCGATGTATGATGTGAGCACTCAGGTGGTTTTGAATTTTCGCACCTCACTGCAATATGTGCGGCTGACCGATATGATACGCACCACAGCCTGTTATTCGATGTTTTCCTTCCAGGAAATTGCAATTCCAACGATAGAACAAACCAAGATCAGGGAAATCAGGAGCGCCTAGTAGCAGGCCGTTGCTTGACTGCTCTTACCGGGTTCGCAGCGTTGATACGTTTTTCAACAGTTTGCAAATGTAAAACCCATCCATTATTTCATCGGGCAGTACGCGAACGGATTTGCGCAGCGATTCGTGATAGTGGTTACCTTGCCATTGTGTTAATCCCGGTTGTGTATTCGAGACGGGTATATCCACAGGGACTACGCTGAGCTGTTGCGGAAATGTATTAACGATGTGGTCGATGATCGCCTCGTTTTCTTCGGGGGCAAATGAACATGTGCAATAGACCAGAACGCCTCCCGGTTTCAGGCAATTCACAGCGGAATAAATCAGTTTTTTTTGTTTGCGCGAGGTTTCCCTGATTTTGCGCAACGTCCAGTGTGCATAACTGTCCGGATTGAATGTTTGAAACCGCGCTTCGCTGGAGCAGGGTGCGTCCAGCAAAACACGGTCGAAACGTTCCGGCGTCTTGCGCCACAACACCACGGCATCCGCCAGATACGTATGTATGGAATGATGCTGAAGTGTCTTGAAATTGGCTTTCATTTTAAAGAATCGCGCCTTGGCTTTTTCCACAGCGGCAATCCGGCCGTTGTCCCGCATCATGCAGGCGAGCTGTGACGTTTTGCCTCCCGGTGCGGCGCACATGTCAAGCACCTCATCACCGGATTGGGGATCCAATGCCAGCGGCGCCAGCTGACTCGATAAATTCTGGCTATACAACAATCCTTTCTGGTACAGCTCGCTATCCAATACCTGGCTGCGGTATTGCGCCTTGACGATCAGAGTATCGCGTTTCCATGCGGGTTGTTCGCAAGGAATATTCGCCTGCTCGAATGCGGCGAGTATGCTGCCGATATCAGTGCGTAAGGTGTTTATGCGCAACACCAGCGGTTTGTGACATTGAAAACTGGCGCACACCTTGTCCCAGTGGTTGTCAGGTATGATCTGTTTTAAGCGGTCGGTAAATTCATCCGGTAAGTCATTCATTTCTGAATTATACTTAACGCATTGAAGTTTCGTGAAGGGTAACATGCAATGGTGGAAACAGTTTCCCAGTTTGGTTTCGGTGCAATGGGTGAAGCAATTGCACGGCGTTTGCTTGCCAGAAACTATCAGCTGAATGTCTGGAACCGCACAGCTGAAAAGCTTGTGCCGCTTGCGGAAGCGGGAGCGATCGTCAAGTCATCGGCGGCCAATGCAATCAGGAGCGCCAAAACGATCGTGTGCGTGTTGCCTGATGTCATTGCTATACAGGAAGTGCTGTTTGACGTGGACTGGGCGCATGAACTGCATGGGCGCACCGTGATAAATTTTGGTTCAGTCAATACTTCACGCAGCCAGGCATTAATGGACGCATTTCACGCTCATCAGTGCGGCTATATTGAAGTGGCGGCGATCGGCAGTGCTGATGACGTGGCGAACAGCAACCTGCAGTTGCTGGTGGGCGCCACGGAGCATGAATATCAACAGGTCAGCGGTTTGTTAAACGACTTATCCAGCCGGGTCAATTATATTGGTAATGCGGGAGACGCCGTTGCGCTCAAACTGGCCTTGCAGCAAATGGCGGCAACATTATTCTGCGCATTTTCCGTCAGCATCGGCATGATCAAGGAGCAGGGACTTGATATCGACCGGTTTATGGATTTTCTGCGCGCCTCGCCTTTGTATACACCACTGTTTGATCAGAAACTGCCGCGGATACTGGGGCGCGATTACGCAAGATACTCTCTGCCGGCCCGGAATCTTGAAAGGGATTTGAAACTGTTTTTGGAGGAAACGGAAGAGCTTGGATTGAATGCGCATCATGTGGAGTGCATCAAGGACCTGATTGCCTTGTATGTCGCGCGGGGAATGCAGGACATGGATTACACGGCGGTTTACGATGTGATTAATCCTCCAAAGGAGGAAGTCTAAGCGTTATTCCCCGGTTGGCGTGACAAATGCCAGCCAGCTCTTCAGCTTCTGGACGATCTCACGGTCCTGTGCGGTTACAACCAGTTCTTCCGCCTCGTCAACAATCGCAGCGTACATGGGTTGCAGGTTGCCGCGGCTTTTGCCTTGCAAATCACACGTTGTGTTCCCGATTAATTGTTGCAGATAACGCAACCGGTCTTGGCGCGCTGCGGTTTCATCGTCAACCGCGCGCGGTTTGGCCAGATAATAAATATAGTTTTTGGGCGTGATGATCTGGCTGGTGAGTTCGGAAGTGCGGTAATGTTTGCGGTAAGCGTGGACGTGAACAGCTTTATCGGAGAGATCCTTGAAATCACCAGGTTCGCGCCAGACGGGAATCGTGAAAAATCCTTTTTCGTCCGTTACCGTGGTTTCCACGTGATAACAAAGTATTTTACCGCCGCCGGCCGGATCGTTTGCCTTGCCCTGCCATAAGGCAACCACAATCGTATTGGGCATGGGATCATCATGAATTTCATGCTGGATACGTCCATGCATTTTCTCATATTTGGTTCCCAGCATGCCGCATGCGACCACCGCCGCTATCGGCAAAGCCAGGATAAGAATACGAAATGTCGTTACGTAGTTCACTGCGGTGTTTTAAAGATTCATCGGGTTAAATTCTGAAGGTTTATTTGATCTTTGTTATCGGCAGCGGTTTTCAAAATATTAATAGCGGAAATCTGGTTTCGGATTTATACGCCAGATGCCTTGCGTATGCCCAAAAGTTAACCATAATGAGGATTAAACGTGTATTCTAGCAAAAATCTGGTAGGTTAATCCGTTTAATATATGCCTGTTTTGTAATCTAAGTGGTGCTCGCTCCATACAATGGGCAGTGGTAAACTTGCGCCTTGTTTTTGCTTTGCAGTGATTCAAGGACAGCTCAGGAAAGGTATGGCGGGTCATAGTAAGTGGGCGAATATTCGCTTTCGCAAAGGTGTGCAGGACGCCAAAAAAGGCAAGTTATTCACCAAATTAATTCGTGAAATTACGGTCTCCGCGCGCTCAGGAGGAGGCGATCCCGCGTCTAACCCGCGGTTAAGGGCTGCGATCGACAAGGCCCTAAGCAACAATATGACCCGCGACACCATTGACCGCGCCGTCAAACGCGGATCAGGTGAAGCCGATTCGGAGAATTACGAAGAAATCGTTTATGAAGGCTATGGACCAAACGGCGTCGCCATCATGGTGGAATGCCTGACGGACAACCGGAACCGGACAGTGGGTGAAGTGCGTCATGCGTTCAGCAAGCATGGCGGCAACCTGGGGACCAACGGATCGGTGGCTTTTCTGTTTAACAAAATCGGCATGCTTACATATCCCGCGGGCAGTGATGAGGAAAAGATTCTGGAAGCGGCTCTGGAGGCGGGTGCGGATGATGTCGTTGTCAATGACGACAGCAGTATTGATGTAACCACAACGCCGGAAAATTTTTTATCGGTTAAGGAAGCCATGCAGGCGCAGGGATTGAACAGTGAGCAGGCGGATATCATCATGCAGGCAACAACAACAATTGGACTGGAACTGGAAGATGCGCAGAAAGCCATGAAACTGATTGACGCACTGGAAGATCTAGATGATGTGCAGAAAGTGCATTCCAATATAGAAATATCTGACGAGGTGATGGCTCAATTGTGACGCGGATACTTGGCATTGATCCCGGTTCACGTGTTACCGGTTACGGCGTCATTGAAAGTGATGGCTATCACTCCGGATATGTCACCAGTGGTTGCGTCAGGGCTGCCGAGGAAAACTGGCCGGAGCGTTTGCGGATTATTTTTAACGGCATACAAGAGTTGCTCATTCAATATTTGCCAGATCAGGTCGCCATCGAAAAAGTGTTTATGCATCGCAACGTGGATTCGGCGCTGAAACTCGGACAAGCACGCGGCGCCGCCATTTGCGCGGTGGTCAATCGCTCCATCGCCATACACGAATATACACCCACGGAGATCAAGCAATCCGTCGTGGGAAAAGGCAACGCAACCAAGGAACAGGTGCAACATATGATTCAGGTTTTATTGAAATTATCCGCGGCGCCACAGGCGGACGCCGCCGATGCCCTGGCGATTGCTATTTGTCATGCCAATAACCAAAATACCCTGTCCCGGATGCATGGAATTAAGGGTATGCGCAAGGGACGGTATTGGTAACATTTTATGATAGGACGCTTGCGCGGAGTGCTGGTTGAGAAGAAGGCCCCCCACCTGCTGGTTGATGTTAACGGTGTGGGATACGAAGTGGAGGCGCCCCTGTCAACCTTTTACGAACTTCCCAAGACCGGCGAGGAAGTCATTTTGTATACTCATCTTGCCGTGCGTGAAGACGCGCACCTCCTGTTCGGTTTCATCAGGGAAAGTGACCGGGCGCTGTTTCGCAGTCTGATTAAAGTGTCAGGGATTGGAGGCAAACTGGCATTGGCGTTGCTGTCCGGTATGTCCAGCCGTGAATTTATCATGACGATTAAAAGCAATGATATCGCTAGCCTGACACGCATTCCCGGCGTGGGTAAAAAGACCGCCGAACGCCTGATTATCGAAATGCGTGACAGGATAAAAGATTTGATACCGGAATCTCCGGCGCCGGACGCGGTTGCAGGTGTTTACAGCGATGCAATGCCTCCGGATGAAATCAAGGATGCCGTCAGCGCGTTAATTGCGCTGGGATTTAAACCGCCTGAAGCAAGCCGCATGGTCAGCGGAATCAATACCAAAGGACTACGCAGTGAAGATATTATTCGTCAGGCTCTGCAGTCGGTATCAGGCTAAGCTGTTAGCAGCTTCTTTCACAACTGACAATTAACCAGCAGGAAAGCGAAAACGCGCCATGATTGAAGCGGATCGATTGATTAGTGGCAGGAAGCTCGCCGGTGATAGCACAGACGACCTGCATGAGCGCGCTATTCGCCCCAAAACCTTGCAGGATTACGTGGGTCAACCTGGCGTTAAGGAACAGATGGAAATTTTTATTCCAGCGGCCAAAAAACGCGGTGAAGCCCTGGATCACACCCTGATATTCGGTCCGCCTGGCCTCGGTAAAACCACGCTGGCGCATATCATTGCCAACGAAATGGGTGTAAATTTAAAACAAACTTCCGGCCCGGTGCTGGAACGTCCCGGCGATCTGGCGGCGCTGTTAACCAACCTGGAGCCGCGCGATGTGCTGTTCGTTGACGAAATTCATCGCCTGAGTCCCATGATCGAGGAAGTGCTGTATCCCGCCATGGAGGATTATCAGCTGGATATCATGATCGGTGAAGGACCGGCCGCGCGTTCGGTAAAACTGGATCTGCCGCCGTTTACGCTGGTGGGAGCAACAACCCGCGCGGGATTGTTAACATCCCCGTTACGTGACCGTTTCGGGATTGTTCAGCGCCTGGAATTCTATTCGAACCAGGAACTCACCAGTATCGTGCAGCGCTCGGCAATAATACTTGGCGTCGAAATAGAACCGTCCGGCGCATTGGAAGTTGCCAAACGTTCCCGGGGCACGCCACGTATAGCCAACCGTTTGTTGCGCAGGGTGCGGGACTACGCGCAAATCAAATCCGACGGCTCCATCACCATGAACGTCGCGGACAAGGCGCTGGATCTGCTGGACGTCGATATCCACGGCTTTGATTTACTGGATCGCAAACTGCTGCTGGCGGTCATCGAAAAATTCGACGGTGGTCCTGTGGGGCTGGATAATATCGCGGCGGCAATCGGCGAGGAGCGTGGCACGATTGAAGATGTGATTGAGCCATTTTTGATTCAGCAAGGCTTCCTTATGCGTACGCCCCGTGGCCGGGTTGCGACGCGCAACGCTTACCTGCATTTCGGTTTGGAGTTTCCTGCTACCGGCAAAACACAGACCGTCAACACTGCGGATTTATTTGAGTAGATTTAACCTGGTTCGGCAGTTTTGCCGTTAATCTGTGAAATACACTGTAATATTGGGAGGATAAGTTCGTCAGCGTGAGGGAATTTATTTGGCAGGCACGTGTCTATTATGAAGACACGGACAGTGGGGGTGTTGTTTACTACGCCAATTACCTGAAATTTCTCGAGAGAGCGCGTACTGAATGGTTGCGGTCTTTTGGAATCCAGCAGGATCTATTGGCACAACAAGATGGACTGATTTTTGCGGTACGTTCTGTACAGCTCGAGTATGTAAAGCCAGCGAAGTTTAACGACTT
>JAKEGK010000152.1 GCA_022627515.1 Gammaproteobacteria bacterium | reverse complement strand
GACGGCGCGTTTGGTTACAGTCTGGCTGAATATGATACGTTTTGCCGCCATGGTATTTCCATACTCGGATTGGTTGGCAATGATGCGTCCTGGAGCCAGGTCGCGAGAGATCAGGTTGATATTTTTAACGATGATGTGGGCACCGGCTTGGCGCACACCCGCTACGACAAAATCGTGGAAGGTTTCGGCGCCCGCGGTTTGCTGCTTGACAATCCCGCGTTGATTACAGACACGCTCATTAAAGCGCAAAACCATGCAAACGAAGGCCGGCCTGTATTGGTAAACGCAATACTTGGCAAAAGCGAGTTTCGCAAAGGATCGATATCAATGTAGTAGAAAGTGATGTCACTTGAATTAAATGGGCAGGTCTGCCGCTTACTTTTTATTTTACGAATGGAATGGAGAAACTTAGCAGTTACTTATGACGTATAAGACAATTAACCGGAGTTGATTTAAATGAGAATGTGTTTGCCCTTTTTAGCCAAAGAGTGCAAGTGCCGGCATGACTGTCCAGAATAAACACAATCTTGTTCATGGGCTCCTTAACTAAAAAGTCAACAATAAAAGTGTTTCAATGCCGTGTATATTCGTGTTCAAATAACGGCCGTTTGTCTACTTAACATCGAAATATTTCAATTTATCCTTTTTGTGGTCTAAACTACTGCATGGTACGTTTGTCAGACGCCGGCAATTCTTGCACTTCTGCGCGCCGGTATTGAGTGTCCGCCGTTGTTACCAATGTTGTTTTCAATGTTGTTTCTAAAGTTGTTTTCAATACGCTGTAATAAATTATTCAGAACCAGTTTGTAACACAAGTTTTGTGACAATTGTTACAGATTACGCAGGTCTCGAACGATTTATTGTTGTTGTAAATTTCCTGGCTTCGATTTTCTCAACGCTTTAGTCAAACCCCTTAAATCACCACAGGATGTATTTAAAAGATCACTACTCATGGAGGATTCAGTTATGAGCAATCATTTAAAAGTGTTAGCGGTATCGGCTATTGCGCTGATTACTGTGGCGCATGCAAGTCAACCTGAAACAACGCTGTCGCCGGTTGAACAGCTGGGCCGTTCGATTTTTTTTGACAGGCAATTATCCATAAACCGCAACCAATCCTGCGCCGTGTGTCATGCGCCCGGTGTAGGGTGGACCGGTCCGGATTCCGATATCAATGAAACGGGTTCCGTCTATGAAGGATCTGTCGGGGGACTTTTTGGCAACCGCAAACCGCCGGCGTCTTCTTATGCGACACCGAGTCCGGTTTTTCACTACGTTATTGAGGACAACACCGCATTATTTATCGGTGGTAATTTTTGGGACGGCAGGGCAACCGGAGAACAGTTGGGAAATCCCGCGGCGGATCAGGCGAAGGGACCTTTTTTAAATCCGGTTGAACAGGCGCTGCCTGACATAGCCTGTGTCGTCTACCGCGTATGTAATCCCCGCCAGCCGGATAATTACCCGGTTAAATTTACTGATGTATGGGGCGCCGAAGCATGCAATATTAATTGGCCTTTGAATGTCGATGAAGCCTGTGCACAAACAGATGGCGCAGTGATGTTAACCGATGTTGACCGCCTCAAGGTTAATTCCACCTATGACAACATCGCGTTAACTATAGCCGCCTTTGAGGATTCAACGGTAGTAAACCGCTACAGTTCGAAATTTGATGCGTATTTGGCCGGTAAAAAACGTCTTACAAGAAAGGAAATGACCGGGCTGAATTTATTCACCGGCAAGGCCAAGTGCGCAAATTGCCATGTGCTTAGCGAAGGTCCAGGCGGCGAGCCTCCGCTGTTTACAGATTTTACGTACGACAATATCGGGGTCCCCAGGAATCCGGATAATCCTTGGTATAGCATGCCTACGGATTTGAATCCCGAAGGCATAAACTGGATTGATCCGGGACTTGGGGGCTTTCTGGCGACCCGAATTGAATATGCGCAGTTTGCGGACGAGAATTATGGGAAACACAAAGTGCCAACGCTGCGGAATGTTGATAAACAGCGCGGGCGTAATTTTGTAAAAGCATTCGGACACAACGGCTATTTTAAGTCGTTAAAAAACATCGTCCATTTTTACAATACCCGTGATGTTAAACCCGCATGCCCGGATATCTTTACCCGTGAAATAGATGCGTTGGCAATGAACTGCTGGCCGGCGCCGGAAATTACGGCAAATCTTAACACCGATGAAATGGGCAATCTTGGCCTCACGGATAAGGAAGAAGACGCCATTGTTACGTTCCTTAAAACGCTTTCCGATAGTTCAATTGATAGTGATAGATAGCAGCGCGATGATGACGACGCAAGTGAAGCATAAGATGGCAAAATAACAAAGTCCAAACGGGATCAGAAAACGATGGTGTCCATCCGGAAGGATAGTGTTTTCTGGTCCCGATGTGTGTCCGCCTTGAAAGAGCGTGGACCAACTTATCAATTTTGAAACAGGCTCTATATAAAAGCCCGGTTAAAATTTCTCTTCGAAAGTTGAAACGTTAAGTAAGCGCTTTGGTTCTTTAACTCTGGATTATCCCAATTCTGAGAAAATTCGAAAAAATGCGGTATACAAATGCATAATGTTGACAGAAATACTCAACATATACCGCTTAAACCTTGTGTGCGCCCGCGTTTACAAACCAAGTCTTGCGAATCATGGTTTTCCTTCTATAGTTTAAAAAATGTCTATTCAGCTACACTTAAGACTTAAAATCCAAAGTAATTTATAACAAACGGTATAAAAAATCCGGCTCACACTTCAATGTCCAGAATACCAGTGTCCAGAACAGAAGGAGAAGCACTGTCGCCTGAAACTTCCGATACTAACGGCAAGTTTCGTCAACTGCTGGAGGCTGCTCCCGACGCCATTATCGTCGTAGACCATAGCGGCAGGATAACCCTGGCCAACGGCATGACCGAAACAAACTTCGGATACCGTCCCGAAGAACTAATCGGCCAGCCGATCGAGCGGTTGATCCCCGGACGCTTCCGTGAAGCGCATGTGCATCACCGCGATAACTATCTCCTCAATCCGAACACGCGGCCCATGGGTTCCGGAATTGAACTGACCGCGTTGCGCAGGGACGGCAGTGAGTTCCCCGCTGAAATCAGTATCAGCCCTCTGAAAACAGAAGACGGCATGCTGGTTATTGCGGTGGTGCGCGATATCTCCGAGCGCAAGCGCACTGAGCTGTCACTGAAACGGCACGCACAGGAACTGGAACGTTCCAATGCCGAACTGGAACAATTTGCCTATGTGGCGTCGCATGATTTGCAGGAGCCGCTGCGTATAGTGGCGAGTTATACCCAATTACTGGCCCGCCGTTACCGCGACAAACTCGATAATGATGCCAATGAATTCATGGATTTCATTGTGGATGCCGCCACACGCATGCAGGACCTTATTAATGACCTCCTGTCATACTCCCGCGTCGGTACGCGGGGGCATGAGTTCGAGCCGACTGACCTTAACAAGGTTCTGAAAAATTCACTGCAGAATCTTGATTTAAGGATAAAAGACAGCGGCGCGGCAATCACCTTTGATCACCTGCCGACGCTGATGGGAGAAGACCGGCAGTTACTGCAATTGTTTCAAAACCTGATTGGCAACGCGCTCAAGTTCCGTGGTGAGGATCCACCAAAAGTGCATGTGGGGGTGATACAACATCCAGGAGAATATGTTTTTTCTGTGCGGGATAACGGCATTGGCATTGATCCCCAATACGCGGAGCGCATTTTCCTGGTATTTCAGCGGTTGCATGCAAGAGGTGAATACCCTGGCACTGGTATAGGGCTGGCCATATGCAAGAAGATCGTGGAACGCCATGGAGGCCGTATCTGGGTGGAATCCGCGCCCGGTTCAGGCAGTACCTTTCGGTTTACAATTCCGTCATAAGGGGGGGAGGCACAAACAATGCAAGCGGAAAGGGCAAAGGCCGATATAGAAATCCTGCTGGTCGAGGACAATCCCGCGGACGTGCGGTTGACACGGGAAGCGCTTAAGGAAGCCAAGGTGCGCAATCAATTATATGTGGTGGAAGATGGTGTGGCCGCCATGGAATTTCTGATGCGGAAAGGAAAATATGCCGATGTTCCGCGCCCGGATCTCATATTACTGGACCTGAATTTGCCGAAAAAGGATGGCCGCGAGGTGTTGCAGGAAATCAAGCAGGATCCCAGCCTGAAGCGGATTCCGGTCGTTGTTCTGACCACGTCACAGGCCGAAGAGGACATCGTAAGAACTTATAACCTGCACGCAAACTGTTACGTAACCAAGCCGGTGGACCTCGATCAGTTCATCACGATAGTAAAAAGCATAGAGGACTTCTGGTTAACGATAGTAAAACTGCCTGTTGATTGACTAAACACATACACCATATAACTGCCTCGGAGATTGGATGGTTAAGAAGGTACAACTTAAACAAGACCGGAATATCAGGCTGCTGATGGTGGAAGACAATCCGGCCGATGCAAGATTAGTACAGGAAATGCTGGCCGATTCCGCAAACTCCCGGAAAATTGAGCTGACCAGGACCGGGCGCCTGAAGGAAGCATTGGAATTGCTTCATAACAGCAGCTTCGATGTGCTGCTTATTGATCTTGGCCTGCCGGATTCTCAGGGGCTGGATACCCTGTATCAAATCCAGACGGCAAAGCCTTCTTTGCCGGTCGTTGTTTTAAGCGGTCATGACGATGAGCAACTGGCTCTGGAAGCGGTGCAGGCAGGCGCCCAGGATTATCTGGTGAAAGGCCAGGGCGATGGAAACCTGCTGACCCGCGCGTTGTATTACGCCATTGAACGCAAACGCAGCGAGGAACGGCTTGCCTATCTGGCGCAATATGATCCATTGACTGATCTTCCCAACCGCGCTTTATTCCGGGAACGCCTCACCCGCGCGCTGAAACTTGCAATGCGTCGCCGGGAACCGGCGGCGCTGATATTCCTCGATCTCGATCACTTCATGGATATAAACGACACACTCGGCCACGACGCCGGCGACGAACTGCTGTTGAACGTCGCGGCCAGGCTCAAGAATTGTATACGCGCCGAAGACACCATCGCGCGCCTCGGTGGCGATGAATTTACCATCATTCTGGGACGCATCATACACAAGGAAGAAGCCGCGACCGTGGCCGAGAAAATTATCGATGTCATGTCCCGGCCGTTTTCCCTGAATAACAACGAAGTCTTTGTGACAGCCAGCCTGGGTATCGCCACTTATCCGGCTTGCGGCGGCAATCCGGAGACGCTGATCAAAAATGCCGACACGGCATTATATTCCGCTAAGGCTCAGGGGCGCAGCAATTACCAGTTTTACGAAGCGGAAATGAACGTCGCTGTTTCTGAGCGTATGGTTATGATTAACGACCTGCGTCACGCTGTGCAGCGCGGGGAATTTCTTTTGTACTACCAGCCGAAACTTTGCGCCAAACGCAACGAAGTCATTGGCATGGAAGCGCTGCTGCGCTGGAATCACCCGGTTTCGGGAATCGTGTTGCCCACGCAATTTATTCCGCTACTGGAAGAAACCGGCCTGATTATTGCCGTAGGCAAATGGGTGTTGCGGGTTGCCTGCGAGCAGAACCAGGCCTGGATCAGCGCCGGACTGCCGCCGCTGCCAATATCTGTTAACATATCGGCGCGCCAGTTTCATCAGAAACATCTGGTAAGCACCGTCGCCGATATTCTCAATGCTACCGGGCTGGATCCGCGTTATCTGGAACTGGAAATCACCGAAAGCGTTCTGCTGGAAAACGCGGATAACGCCTGTGAAACATTGCGGGAACTGCATGATCTAGGTGTGCAGCTGGCGATCGATGATTTTGGCACCGGGTATTCGTCACTCAACTATCTCAAGCAGTTTACCATTCATACATTGAAGCTGGACCGCACGTTTATCGAGGATATAGGAACGAACGCTAATGACGCCGCGATCGTTGAAGCCGTCATAGGCTTGGGGCACAGTTTGCGGCTTAAAGTCGTCGCCGAAGGCGTGGAAACGGAGAAGCAACTGAATTATTTGCGGGACCGGGGTTGTGACGAGGTGCAGGGATTTTATTTCAGCTGTCCGGTGCCGCCTGCGGAATATGAGCGTTGGTATTTGAACCAGGCGCAACTACCGCGAAATCTTTTTGCTCAGCAGTTGTTACGCAATTAATCCTTTCCCAATATTGCCATCCGTAAACAACAGATTCCTTTATCGCAACATTTGCTAATGGGTTCGGAATAACGCGAATTGGACGCCATAAGTTGCTCATGGAGCATGTTGAATCCGGGAATAAAAACACAGTTGGCCACCCTGTTACACTTACGGATGAAGTTGACAGGAACAATGTCTATGCCAATTTGGTTGGTTCAATGAAAGACATTTTTATCTTCCAGAAAACAGTATAGCGTTATGTTTCATATTTGAAACTCTTAATACTTCGAAGCTGCCAATAGTTGTTAACGCGCGCTATTTTAAAAATTGCAAATACCGAAGAAATAACCGGCAATTGAATCAGGCGTGGCAAAAACTGCCTGCGAGTTTCATAATTAGTCATGAAACATGGTGTAATGAAGAGCGGAGCCATATTAAAAATACCCCGACTGACAGGCTGATAGTGATGTTTGATAAAACGCTGTTACGAAAAAATTATTTTGTGTTTATTCTCACCATGATGTTGTTGACCGCGGTATTGCTGGTCTGGATGACTCAATTACGATTAAGCGCATTCCATGAATACCATCGGGTAACGGCTGAATCGTCGGTCCAGGGTGTTGCCAAATTGATTTCCCATTTCATGAGTGAAAAGAAACGCCAGGTAAAATTGTTTGTCGATGAACACATTGAAATCATTCGAAAATTGGCAGCCGATCCCCTGGATAATGAAATAAGGACTCATATTGACGATAGACTAATACAATACTTTCCGGACCGGTTCGCATTTTCCATCGCGGATGCCAAAGGTAACCCATTGTTCGAAGACTTTGATGGATTGGTTTCTGAATTGTGTTTGACAGACCTGAAACAATTTCCGGCGAGTAAAGCCTACAATCCCTATATTCACCCGAACACTGAAGGATACCATTTTGATGTCATGACGGCTTATGGCGGCCAAGGGGAAGAAGGCATCTTTTTTGTAAGTTTTCTGGCGGATCAATTGGGGCCTGTGCTCGCCAGCACGCAATCGGCCGGTCATCATTTAATGTTGATTTATCCTGAAAAACAGGACCTGATTGAGGTTATATCCGATGGCGCGCGTATTCATTGGGCAAGGGATGATTATCGTCTGACGGATGAAGAGAGGTCGCGTTTAACCACGCGTTTGAAGGTGCCCGATACCCGTTGGGAAATTGTTGATATTCTGGATAGCGAATACATGCATAACAATTATCGGAATAAGCTTATGGCAGAAGCTGCCGGCATCATGAGCATATTCATTATTATCGGTGTGGCCGCTGTCATACGATTACGGCGCGAAGAATATCATCGAGAAATTGCGGAAAGGCAAAAGGAAGAGCTGATGAGTGTGATCAGCCATGAATTGCGTACACCGGCTTCCGTGGTAAAAAGCGCGTTAGACCTGGTAATGGCCGGTGATGCCGGTGACATTAGTGATGATACCAGGCATTATCTCGGCATGGCGGCAACGAACACATCCAGGCTTTTAATGTTAGTAAATGAATTTCTCGATTTGAAAAAATTGGAGTCAGGTCATTTGTCTTTTAACAAATCAGTTGTGCCTATTAACGGCGTAGTTAGACGCGCAGTTGATAATAACACGATATATGCTGAACAATTTGGTATCAGCTATCAACTGGAAGATTT
>JAKEGK010000151.1 GCA_022627515.1 Gammaproteobacteria bacterium | reverse complement strand
GGATATTGAAACAGAATTAAGTGGTAACGCAGCCGCTGGCGAACAAATATCACGACTTTCATCGCAAATGAACGAGATGAATAAATCATATAATAATATCAGCATTCCCGATCTCAATTTAAGATCGGTCATGATATTAAACGAGACACTATCCAATATTGCTGCGCGTTTGGCAGAGTTGGTTGAGCTGCAGCGTGAGCAATATAAAAACAATACAAAAAAATAGAAGTGCTTGTATTTATTCCTTTGCGTGATCAATTTCGGCGGCGACACGCGCTAGCATGTGAGAAATCCCCCTGACAGACACATCCTGGTGTGTAGGTAGTGTGATTAACTGGTCTGCCAGGGCCTGCGCATTTTGGCAGTCCTTTGTTGAATTGTGAAATATATTCGTGGGAATGCCGCTAATTTTATAGACGGGTTGCTTATACATTATCGAGGCACCTTGAGATAACAAAGAGCGATACAGTTTGTCTCGCAAATATTTATTTTTGACTAATAATGGATAGCGCAGTAACGGGTTTGAAAAGTCATGATTAGAAGCCGATGCCAAATCAATAATACCCGTCATTTTGCTATCTCGCAGTTTGTTATAAATCAGACTGGAAATATCTCGTGCGGCCAGGTATGAGCGAATATTGGCGTTCAAGCGCTCAGCGACAAAATCCGGCATACCTTTTAGTTCACTTAGTGGTTTGTATATTGTCTCACCGATATTAAGGCCGGGTAGATTTGTTACCAGGCCATATATCCAGGGGTTTATTACCGTATTGTAGATTGCTGCTTTGATCAGATAGCGCGATCTGGCTTTCAGGCTATTCTCCGATGGTAATGGTTTTGGTAGTAAAGTTTGTAATTCCGGATTTGTGCACAGTACGGCGCCACCAGAGAGAAGATTGACAGGTTTACCTCGCCCAAAACTCAAGATGTTAAAATCACCATGCCAATATGTGGCTGGGCCAGTTACAGGGAATCCTTGTGCGCTGTCTTCTATCAGTGTGAGTTTGTGAATGCTGCAAATATCACGTAGTTGTTGCATTCGTTCCGAAATACCCAAAAAGCGAACCGCAACAATGGCAACGGTCCTTTCCGTAATTGCATGTGAGATCGCATTCAGCGACATCCAGGTTGTATTGGGATCCAAATCAACGAGCACGGGCCTTGCTCCGGCATAAAGAATGGCGCTGATCAAGTCAGGGCACCCATACGCCGGGAGGATAACCTCCGCATTGCTATCCACTTCAGATTTTAGTTTTTTGCAGGCAATAATGGCGGCTGCCAGTGCGGCAGTGCCAGAGTGATAAAAATCGACCTGGAAAGGATGAAACTGCGTAAAATCAACTTGCGCTTTTTGCAGGTGTATCGGGTTGCCTACTGGCCGAAGTATTTTGAGCGGAATTTTCATTGCCGGGAACATGTATATTAACGTTTGATGATATAATATTATTTATTTGCGGTGTCGATGATTGTATCCGGTTGTTATCATAATTGCATGGAATTCATAAAGTTAAAGTACCTTCTTACATTAAGGAAGCTTTGATTAAGTCCACTTTCGTCATCCCCGCGAAGGCGGGGATCCAGGTGTTTGATTTTCATGGATTCCCGCCTTCGCGGGAATGACGAGTAAATAAGAGATTCCTTAAATTTATAAAGAACAAGGAACTGGTAAGCCAAATGAAGAATGTTTTAACGGTAGACGTAGAAGATTATTTTCATGTTGCGGCTTTAGCGGACAGTATCAAGGTCAATCAGTGGTCAGATATTTCTCCGCGAGTTGTGGATAATACACGGCGTTTATTAGATCTATTCGATCGCAATAATGTCAAAGTCACCCATTTTATGCTGGGATGGGTGGCCGAACGCTTTCCGGATTTAGTGAAGGAAATCGATGCCCGCGGCCATGAGGTAGCGAGCCATGGCTATAGCCATCAGTTAGTCTATGACCAAACACCGGAACTATTTTATGACGAAACATTTAAATCAAAACAGCTACTGGAAGATATACTCGGTAAGCCGGTACTCGGTTATCGGGCCGCGAGTTATTCGATTACCAGGAAATCTCTCTGGGCGCTGGATATCCTGCTTGATCTGGGTTTTAAATACGATTCGAGTATTTTTCCTATCCGGCATGATCGCTATGGCATACCCGATGCCGAGCCATTACCGCATAAACTTAAAACACCTAAAGGAAACTTCATTACAGAATTCCCATTGACGACCTCAAGTCTGTTCGGTGTTAAATTGCCGGCCGCCGGTGGCGGTTATTTCCGGCTCTATCCTTATCTGTTGAGCAAGTACCTGCTGGACAAAGTGCAGAAAAATAACAAACCGATTGTTTTTTATTTGCATCCATGGGAGATCGATCCCGAGCAGCCGCGTGTCAAGGCGAGCGCGTTATCCATGTTCAGGCATTACAATAATTTGCATAAATGTGAACAGCGGCTTGAAAGATTGCTGGCTGACTTTTCGTTCACCACGATGCGGGAATCATTGCAACGTCAGGCGTTGATTTAGTCGGGCTGTGCTCGCTATCGTGAGTAGCGATACTTCTCTTTGGCATATTCAATCCACGAGCAATACATTTTAAAATTGCTCATGTCGTCCGGGAAGGCATAGCGTGGAATGTGATACAGGTAGTCAGAGTTACCTGAATTCGGTTGAAAGCTGCGCGGGATGGTTGAGAGCGCACCCAGCAAGTCCATTTGTTTGATGATTTCGACTTCACGCTGGCCATAATCCGTTGGCACACCATTCGGGTAACAAAACACAGGGCAGGGATGATCAAGTTCATCGTTGAGTCGTTGCCAGGATTGAGTGATTTCAATAAAGGACTGTTCGTCATTTACTTTTGACATAATCGGGTGCGACAGAGTGTGTGGACCAAACGATACGACACTCTTTTCCAGCTCGCGCGCCATCTGCCAGGTCATGGGTTTGTATTGATCTGTTGGCGAAGAAGGGATGTCAACTTGCGTGATGTCGGAAAGATGCGCAAGTATGTCATCCAGTCGATCCCAGGGCAGTTTTTTTACCGTTTCGACTATCCCACGTTTCGCCTTTTTTTTCTGCTGGTCTGTTGTCAGCGCATAAACCGTTTTTGTTTGCGAGAGTCGACATTCAATGGAGCTTGCCTGGGTGTTCGCGATCAAATACTCAATCCTGGAAAACCACGGCCATGATTTACCGTCCAGGAAGTCGGTAATAAGGAAAATGGTCACCGGGCAATTAAATTCAATAAATACCGGCGCAGCAACTGAGGCCTGATCATAAAAACCATCATCAATCGTAAACGCGATGGCTTTCTGCGGTAACGGTGTGTTGTTCTTCAAGCAAAGCAAAATATCGGTTACCGACATAAAATGATAACCACGGTCTTTCAGATAACTCAGACACTGCCGCAGATAGGAGGGTGTTTGTTTCTCGCCAGCAGTATGATCGGGAAACAGCCGGTGTAACATAAAAATCGGAAT
>JAKEGK010000150.1 GCA_022627515.1 Gammaproteobacteria bacterium | reverse complement strand
GCCTTTGCTCAAATCATAAGGCGTCAATTGTACGGTCACCTTGTCGCCAGTCAAAATACGAATGTAGTGCTTGCGCATTTTTCCGGAAATATGTGCGGTAACGACATGCCCGTTTTCCAGCTCCACACGAAACATGGTGTTGGGCAATGTCTCAACGACTGTGCCTTCCATTTCTATATGTTCTTCTTTCGGCATAGATTCCTAAACTCAACGACTGATAAGACAGAATAAACGGGCGATTACTAACTGCCCACGAAACAGGGCTGTTACGGTAATTCGGGCACATAATGCCTGATCTGGAGGAAATTTTCAAAATTTACCTTACGCTAACCAATGATTAGCGTAATTTGGCAAAAAATGACAGGAATTGGCGCGGAGGAATTGCGGCAATTAGATATAAACTGCTTCTTTCCAGGGTGAATGGGACCAGGCAACAGATGGATGTATTGCTTCCTGTTGTAAAATCAGTTCCATACCAAGGAAAACCAGAATTGCGTTGAAGTCGTTGGGATCTTCGAGCTGCTGTTTCAGGCATTCGAGATGAGCGTAATTCATATATAACAGGTTAGGACTGAAACCGTGTTCTCGTTCGAATTCTTTGGCAACACTGTAAATATAGCTGAGCATGTTATCAAGCCTCTTGACCTGTTATAGGAATTGGAATGCTTTTAGGGGGGTCCTCCCGCACCTTTCCAACAGGGCGTGACTAGATTGGTCCTAAGAAGTCCTTTTGTGCTGCTTTGATTTTTATATCGTCCATGGGGGGTGTTTCTTTAAAAGCCGGAGTTTATTCAACTTATTGAAATGGAAGAATAATTATAAATATTGGTTAATTTTTAATTATTCTCGAGATAAGCGCCGGTGAGGGATATCCAGCGGCCATTGCTAAAAATTTCAGCGGGCTTAAAAACGGATTTGTACTGCATTTTTCTGCAGCTCGGAATCCAGTAACCGAGATAAATCCACCGCAATTGCAACGAGCGTGCTTCCTGCACCAGCCACAGTACGGCAAAGTTACCCAGCCCGCGCGCCTCGTAGGCCGGATCAAAAAAAGTGTAAACGGCGGACAAGCCTTGGGTGAGTTTGTCGGCGACGGTGACTGCCAGCAACTGTTTGTTCTCGCGAAACTCATAAAAGTAGGTTTCGCTCCAGTTGCTGGAAAGAAAATTTATGTACTCATCCGTGCTTGGACTTGCCATTGAGCTGCCGGCATGACGGTTATTAATATAACGCTGGTACAACTCAAAATGCTCCTGATGAAATGCCGCGGGCAGGCACTTCACGGTTAAATGGCTATTTTTATTTAGTACTCTTCTTTGCGAGCGGTTTGGCCTGAATTTATCGACCGGCAGACGAATCGGTATGCATGACTGGCAGTGCGGACAATTAGGCGCGTAGATATGGGAGCCACTGCGCCGGAATCCATAGTCCGCCAGACGGCTGTAAACCGCCATGGTCATGGTAACCGTAGGATCCGCGAATAAGGAAATCGCGGTACAGTTATCCAGATAGCTACACGCATGTGGTTCACTGGCAAAAAACGCCAGTGCGTTGATGGATTTTTTTGTGTCTATTGAATCCATGCCGTTAAAATCATAATCGTTAATTCAATCCGGAATTTCCTGTGATCGCCGTTTCGTTATAGCACCGCTATTTGGCCAGCCTCTGCCGGTTCCACGCGTCGTGAGCAACTGGCTTATCACACCAACGGTTTAAATAAGCACAAAATTGATCGCGGGGAATCGCTTCGGCGCCAAGGCTGATGAGATGTTCCGATTGTACCTGGCAGTCGATTAACCGGTAACCCCATTCTACAAGTTTGTCAGTTAAATAGACTAATGCAACTTTGGATGCATCACTGACTCGTGAAAACATCGATTCGCCAAAAAAAACCTGCCCGATCGCCATGCCGTAAAGTCCACCCGCCAGTTTAGTGCCTTGCCAGCATTCGATGGAATGCGCGTAACCCCGGCGGTGCATTTCATGGTAAGCACGGCGCATGTCCGCGGTGATCCAGGTGCCCCGCTGTTTTGCGCGCGGCGCCTGGCAGGCGGCCATAACTTCATTAAATTCCTGATCGGTTGTCACGGCAAACAGGTTTTTCTTCAGCGTCCTGCGCAGGCTGCGGGAGATCCTGATTTTTTCGGGAAACAACACCGCGCGTGGATTGGGCGACCACCACAGGATCGGTTCTCCCGGATTGAACCAGGGGAAGACGCCGTGCCGGTATGCAGACAACAATCGCTCTGGTGATAGGTCGCCGCCTATTGCCAATAAACCATTGGGTTCTTCCAGAGCCAATGAAACGTCGGGAAATTCATAGCTGGTATCGTTGGGGTTAATCAGGAACGGCATTATCATGTTGATTACCAATGAGATATGATTTTGTCAGGCAGGTTAGTTGCTAATTACATCGCGGTCAAGATTACACTCGCCAGAATGGCTCCTGTACTTTAATTAATTCTGACAACGCGGCTTTCTAAAATTTCCGTAGAAGTGTCCGCCCGGTCTGCGTTTCCGCAGCGAAGCGTAGTAACAAGGTAAAGTCATGGCTCGCTCAAGGGCATTTTGACAAGTTTTATAGCGCCGATTGATCCGGCTAAGTCGCAGCAGACCAACTGCAGAATTGAAGGACTAACAAATTCCCGGTTTCCTACCAGGTAAGACCCGCCCGCATCAAATTACAAACGATGTCCGCTAAGATTATTTGGCCGTCAACCGTTACAGTCTGACGGAGTAATTGGAATTGTCATGAATTTGCAGCGCCCGTCAAACGGAGAGCGCTATAGAGCTATGGAGCACAGTTGTGCCTGTTATTCAGTGTATATTGCTCACAAGCCCTGTGTTGAACCACGCCGGTTAATTAGATTTTGACATCTCGCTCAGGAGTTTTTTACAGCGCCGGCTATTTGCCTGTTTTTCTTCCAGGTAACCTTTTGTAATCACATACTCCATAGTGAACATCATCCGGTGTTTGCCTGTTTCAGAATCGTTGCGGAAAACTTCCTTGTCCTGTTCATTAAAAAACATTGTGGATACATCGTAGGCCAGTTGCAGTTCCTCGAACCACTGCTGTGGAGTCGGCTGTCTGCCATCTGGCGTCGTCAGTTCGGTTTAATTATCTGAGGCATCCAGTTGAACGGCATGAAAGCCGGACATTGTTTTACGCACGTTCGCATCCGCGAGCACTCTGTTATGGAAACGTCTGCAGGCATTGCAATTTGGTATTTCAAACAGCACCAGAACCGGACGTTTTACTTTTTGCTGAGTACTCGCGAGGTTATGGGGTGGTTGGTTGAAGAGCGAGTAATCGGGCATATTTCCGCTTTGTGCCATGGTTGTCCTGATTTGTTCGTCGCCAACCTCTTTTTTGCGAAGAAAGCGGCTGAGTTCCATTTTTGAGTAGTAACCACCTTAATTCTTAAGGTGGAAAACGAATCATTTTGATCCGGCCAGTAAAATATCCCGCCATCTATTACCCGGTTGTCAGCAATTTACCGTTAAATAAAACATCGCTCGAGTGACCATACTGGAAAATATTTTCCTCTTTGTTCCATCAAAGCGCCTGTTTGCATCTAAAATAAAAGAACGTTTGCCACACAGCGCACAAAATCCAGGGAGAATTTGGACATGAAAAATTCACTCGTTTTGTTGTTGTATGTATTGTTCCCGTGCCTGTCATTGTTCGCGCCAGCCTCCCACGCGGCCAGCAAATCCGATCTGGCCAAGGAGAAACGCTGGGAAGAGCAGATTGTTCCCGGCATCATGATCGGCGACGCTGTCAAGCTCAACGCGGATGGTGTGGAATTTCTGGCGCTGTATGCCGAAGCCACGGCTGATCAGGCGAAAGGCGCCGTGGTGCTGTTGCATGGCATTGGTGTGCATCCGGCCTGGCCGGATGTGATAGAGCCCTTGCGTATGCAATTGCCTGAGAATGGCTGGCATACCTTGTCGTTACAGATGCCGGTCCTGAAAAATGAAGCGGAAGATAAAGACTATCCTCCGTTATTTCCCGAAGTGCCGGCGCGCATTCAGGCGGGCGTGGATTTCCTGAAGAGCAAAGGTCTCCAAAATATTGTCATTTCCGGTCACAGCCTCGGATCAGCCATGGCCGCCTATTATTTGGCTGTTAAAAGAGATCCAGTAGTGAAAGGGTATGCAATAATCAGTGGCGGTCCTGGTGTAAAAGGCGATCCTCTTATGGATAGCCTGGAGAATTTCAAAAAGATAAAGGATATGCGCATCCTGGATATCTACGGCAGCGAAGACATGGAGCAGGTGCTGGAATCCGGGAAAAAAAGAAATGCACTTGGTCCGAAAATCCATGGTAATCGTTACCAGAATTTAAAAATAGACGGCGCCGGGCATTTCTATCGGGAAAATCCGGAAGAACTGGTTAAACAGGTGAGCAGTTGGCTGGATATAAATATTGCGGAGCAGTAGTAGTTTTTGAATATGGCAGCTGTTATCTAAAGGGAAACGTAACACCGGCACAGGCCTGTGTGACGACTGGAATAATCCACACTTACATCCGCGTTAGATGCTGATTGTTAAACTTACGGTAGCATAAAAATTGAATTTAACCATGTTGCAAAAAATATCCAGCAAAAAAACTCCTGTATTGGCAGTCGAATAAACTCACGTTGGATGAGTTTTGCCGGTGAGCCGATGAAGCCGCCCGGGGATAGATCTTGCCGGGCACGCTGTGAATATTTTCCTGTACGCCCGCGCCTATCCCTGGGCGGCTTACGATAAACGAGAGTGTTTGTTGCAGCGTTAGAGTTGAGTGATTACATTGCCTGCCCGGGCAAATTCAATTTGCGAAATCGTTCTACACCTTCGCCGGGTTCGAAATCTTCCAGTTCGAACAACTGGCGCACTTCGATTTCACCCCGTTGGCCGTCAACCGCGGGATTGGGGAAGCGCTTTGTCCACTCAATGGCTTCTTCCCTGGTATTCGCCTTGATAAGCGTGTAACCGGCAACCAGCTCTTTTGTTTCCGCGAACGGTCCGTCGACAAAGGTGCGTTTCGCGCCATCGTATTTAATGCGCCAGCCTTTGCTGCTGGGCTGCAGTCCGGATGCATCGAGCAACATGCCGGCCTTCGCCAGTTCTTCGTGATAGCCTGCCATTTCCGAAATCAGGGTCTCATCTTCCGGCATGACGCCGGTTTCGGAGTCGCTGGTGGCTTTTACAATAATCATGAATCGCATGTTGGTTCTCCTTGTTAATTCATCGTATAGTGATGGTCCTGAATTGTATAGATTATTTTCCCTGGTGGGCGCGTTTCAGTTTTTCAATGTCCAGCTTTTTCATTTGCAGCAACGCCTTCATCACCCGTTGGGATTTTTCAGGATCAGCGTCACTCATTAACTCACTGATAACAGCAGGAACGATTTGCCATGACACGCCGTATTTGTCTTTCAACCAGCCGCATTGTTGCGCGTTTTTATCGCCGCCTGCGGAAAGTTTTTCCCAGTAGTAATCCACTTCTTCTTGCGTTTTGCAATGCACCTGAAAGGAAATGGCTTCGCTAAACGCGAATAACGGACCGCCGTTGAGCGCGACGAATGGATGACCATTGATTTCAAATTCTACGGTCATGACTGAACCCTCCGGTCTGCCGTGAATTTCATAACCTTCCTTCCCGTAGCTGACCGTTTTGCCGATGCTGGATTTGTGAAACACGGAGGTGTAAAAACGCGCCGCCTCTTCGGCCTGGTTGTCGAACCACAAACACGTTGTGATTTTTTGAAGATGATTTTGCATAATATTTTCCTTTATCCTGTTGTCGAATGCGGGCGCGCAAGTTCGGCAGTGAGTGAAAAATATTTCTTTTGCCGGTCAACAGACCGCCGGCCATCAGGATTCCCGTTGCGGTTCCACAATAACCATCCATGACACGCCAAAGCGATCGGCGACCATGCCAAAACAGGGTGAGAAAAAGGTTTTACCCAGAGGCATCAGTATTTGCCCGCTATCGGCCAGGGCGGCGAACATGCGATTGGCCAGTGTTTCATTTGCCAATCCCAGAGATAAGGAAAAACCCTGAAAGCCCGCCTTGCCCGAGCACATGCCATCTGATGCCATCATGACGGCATCACCGATACGAATACTGG
>JAKEGK010000149.1 GCA_022627515.1 Gammaproteobacteria bacterium | reverse complement strand
TGGAATCGCTACTGAAGGAGGTTGGGTTGCAAACGGAACAACAGCAACCGCGACCGGCAAATCGCCGTGGCAAACCACAAAGAAAACCACGTCGGTAAATAATAATAACTGAAACAAGGGTGATGGAGGTCATCATGCGTATTACTACGCTTGCTGTCTTCGCCTTGGTGTTGTTCATCGCCAGTCTGCCGTTGTATGCCTGATTGAGGCAGTATCAAACATTTTCGACACTTAGAAGGCGTTGCTGTACTGGCCCGGGTAACCGGGTCAGTACATTATGCCAACCACTGCAAACATACCGATATCGATTGTCTATGGCTGCGACGCTGTACAATATTTATCAACGATTGTTTAACGCATACGGCCCGCAACACTGGTGGCCGGGCAACAGTCCATTTGAAGTGATGGTCGGTGCCGTACTGACGCAAAATACCAGTTGGACGAATGTTGAAGCGGCATTGCACAACATCAAGCAGGCAGATTTACTGGATTGTAAAAAAATTATTGCGCTGCCGCAGCAACAACTGGCAACGCTGCTTCGGCCCGTCGGTTATTTCAATATCAAGGCCAAACGTCTGCAAAGTTATTGTGACTGGTATCATCAGTCGGGACAGTTCAGAAAGCTGAATAAACTCGATACCGCTACATTACGCCGGCAGTTACTGGCGGTACATGGCGTTGGGCCGGAAACGGCAGATGATATTTTACTTTATGCCTTTGGGCGCGAGGTGTTTGTTATCGATGCCTATACCCGTCGTCTTTTCGAACGTCTTGGTTTGGTCACGGGTACGGAAACTTATGAAACGTTACGCGAGCTGTTTGAAACGAAGTTAAACCGACAGCAGAACAAAGCGCAATTATTTAATGAGTACCATGGCTTGATAGTGCATCACGCAAAATATTTCTGTCGTGCGAGCAAACCGGAGTGCACAAGCTGCTGCCTGCAGTCAGTTTGCAAATATGACTCATGAAGAGAAAACCGGTTAACCGGCCTGACGCATTTGATGTTTGGAGCGCAGGGTGAACGGTTTTAATGCCTTGGGTAGATCAATAAAATCGCTGAGTAAAATCACGACTTTGTTGATATCACCGGAAGCGATACGAAGTAAATACTGGATATTCTTTTCGTCTTCCAGCGCCTTGTTGAAGTCGCGCAGAATGTAGACGCCAAAGTGTTTGCTGTTTTCGATATGGGTCAGTAATTCTTTTGCGGTCGCGGTACGGGGGATCTTGATATGGGCGGCGCCAACCCGGTGCAGGCCCTGGTTAATTTCCCAGAAATAAAATGCCTTGTTACTGAAACGGCTGAGCTGGGTGAAGAGATCGGTGACGCGCTGAGGATCATACGTCTCGATCGAGACGAGGCGAAAATTCGCATCGAGCATTTGATCTAGTTGGTCCAGGTAATTCATACAATCCTCAGTGAAAATAAAATATGCTTTATAGATCGTATTTTAACCATAAAACCTGAAAGGGCTCAGTCCGTTTTGAGAAATATTTCAAAAATTTACATTTGTTATAAATTGCCTGAAAGTCCCTTTTTAACCCTCGTTTGACCCATGCACCTGGTTGCGGCCCGCCTTTTTGGCCTGATAAAGTGCAGTATCCGCCTTATTAAACAAACGCTTAGCGCTATCGCGACGGCCCAGACTGGCGACGCCGATGCTGACGGTCAGATCCATCTCTTTACCATTGTAGACAAACGGGTAGGCGGCTACCGCGGCGCGGATGCGTTCCCCAACCTGACGGGCGCCATCCATTCCAGTACCCGCCAGAATGAGCGCAAACTCTTCGCCACCGTAGCGGAACATGATGTCACTAACCCGCATGGTGTCATTGATGCAGGTGACCATTGATTTCAGTACCGCATCACCGGCGCTATGGCCATAATTGTCATTGATTGCCTTGAAGTGATCCACGTCCACAATCAGCAAGGACAATTGATTGTCCAGGCGATGCGAGAGCTCCACCTCACGTTCCAGACTGCGATCCATCGCGGCACGATTATAGATACCGGTTAAGGCATCCATTTGCGCGGCTTTCACGGCTTTTTGGTATTGCAGCGAATTCCGCAACGGATAAACCAGGTGAAAAATCGTGTTTTCCAGGGATTCCATTTCCTGCTCGGTAAACCGTTTGTTACGGGTGAACTTGATTTCACCCAGGTCGTCGCCGGCAATTCTTAGCCGGTAGGCACAGCTGTGACGCTCGGACTTGCCGGATTTAAACTTGATATCCAGCGGCGTGTAGGCATATTCAACGCCTCCGAAGGGCGTGATTTCGACGATCGAATCGACGAAAAACTGCAGGATGTTTTCGACTTCCAGTGAAGTCTGTAACAGCCCTGCCAGTTTGAGGGTACGCTGTAATTCAGGAACCTCAAACTCGGTAATCCGCGCAGCGGAGGCATTACCGCCCGTCTGCTTGGGTGAGTTCGGGTTTGTATCAGAGATTGTATGAATTGCCATAACATCGAACCTTCGCTTTTCCGATGCTCTGGCATATGCGAATCTCATGCCAGGATTTGGGTGCTTTTCAAGCAGAAAATAAGTGTTATAAAAACAATAGGTTATACATCCTGATTATTGCCAATTATCAGGTAGTCAAATTTCCGACAGGGATTTTGCCGTGAAATCCCAGTTTAGACACTGCCCGCGCGGCCAATCCTGGCCGGGGTCACAGAGCGCGACGAAGGGTAAAGTCATGTCTTCCGGCGCCGGCAACGCAGTCGGATCTTCCGCAGGGAAGGCCTGACGGCGCAGCATGGTTTGCATGGCAGGGAGCCGGACGCTGTTGGCATGAATGGCCGTATTGGCCTCCCATTCATCCGCGCTGGTCTGGATGAGGTTTTCTGTGGCGGCTTTCATCGCATCATAACAAGACCAGTAGGCGCGGCCTCGACTGGCGAGCTGATCGGAAACGAAAATCAGCGCGGACTTGTCGCCAACATTGAGTAAGCCGGCAAAGTGCTTACAAAATAAAAAATTGGCGGACAGATTGACCTGTACGGCGCGTTGCCATTGTTCCAACTCGATATGAACAACCGGGCCGTGTTGTCCGAGCGAAGCGGCGTTAAGAATCAGGCCATCGAGTCTTGTGAAATTCTCGGCGACGGCATGGGCCAACCCGACATAATCCTGTTCGCCTGCTTTGGCGAGATCCATCGGGAAAATGGCGGCTTGTGGGCTGTCTTGCGCCTCAATGCCGTCATACACCTGTTCGAGCTTCTTTTTTGATTTACCAACCAGAATAATGGTTGCGCCCAATCGTGCGAGCCGTAGTGAAAGTGCGCGACCCAGGCCTGAACCCGCACCTGTGACAAGAATCGTCCGGCCTGTCAGGATGCCGTCTTGCGGTTGATAGTTTTGCAATTGCATGCTGGATTCCGTCAGTTGCTGATTGACCGATGAATAAGCTCTGCCGTGGTTTTGCCACTGATGACGGCCGATTCGATGGTGGCAGGATAACCGGTCGCGGTGTAGTCGCCACACAACCACAAACCCTGAATCGCTGTCTTATTGGTCGGACGTAACAGATCGATATTCACGCGGCTGCTGAAGGTGGCACGTTTTTCACGAATGATCATGACTTCCTCTGCTCGAGGCCAATGTGGAAAACACTTGTGTAATTCATTCTGGATGTGTCCGGCCAGCTCATCGTTTTCCAGTTGCATGTGTTTACCCGGGCCACTGATCACGACAGTCAGTAATCCTGCCTGCCCACTAATGCTCCTGTCGATTACCCATTGCGCGGTTGTGCCCAGCAAGCCCTGCATGGATCTGTCCGGGCGTATGCTGCTTTTATAACGCAAATAGGCGGTGACAATCGGGTTATAAGTGAATGCGCTCAGATTATATGCGACATCGTGTAAAGCCGGATGTGATTTGATCAAAGGTATACAGGCATGCGGAGGCAAGGCCAGCACGACATGATCCGCGCTAATGGTTTTGTCTTCTGTTTTGATAGCGGAGATATGGCGTTGCTCGATAACCAGTTCTGTTGCCCGTTGACTAAGATGGACATTGCCGCCATGTAATTCGATAAAATCCACAGCGGGGTCCGGCAGGATGGCGCCCAAATCCGTTTTGGGTACGATAAGATCGGAATCACTGCTGCCGCGGCAAAAGGTATCATAGAGTACGCGTATAAAAATTCTGGCAGAGGCTTCTTCAATAGGAGTATTTAAACTGGCCAGACAGATCGGTTCCCAGAGTGCCGTGATGTTGTTACGCGTCTGGTGGTGGCGGTGCAGGAGTTCGGCGACAGATATATCATCATCGACCGAGAGGCTGTAGGTAAACAAACGCAGCCCGAATCCCAGTGCATGCCATTTATCAACCAGTGTGAAGCCCTTTGCGCTGAGCAAGGCAGCCAATAAATTCAGCGGTGCGAGCAGGTTTGGTGAGCGCAGATTAAATTCTTTACCATCGCAATACTGCAGATGTAAGTTCAGTTTGCTGCGATGCAGTAGTTCGTCAACCGTCAGATCCAGGCGTTTTAACAGTGCAAGGGTGTTACGGTAGGCGCCAATCAAAACGTGTTGGCCATTATCGACGGCCTGATCGCCGAAGGCCACACGCCGTGCCCGGCCACCGAGTTGTTTCGCAGATTCGAGCACGGTGACCTGATGGCCAATCAGACTCAGTTCCACCGCACAGGCAAGTCCGGCCCAGCCACCGCCTGCTATAGCAATATGTTTTTTTATCTCAGGCATGGGTACGCCGTTTTTGATGCTGGTGAGCACGCTTCGTTTCGTTGCGGTTCGTGCGCCATGCGATCCACAATTTTTGCAGGGGCGGTACGCTGATGTGCTGTGTGAATATCTGGCAACAGTCTTTTTCAATTCTGGCCAGCAATGTCTGGTAGATTCCCGCCATGATGAGACCGGTACGTTGTGCATGACGATCAATTTCCGGTAACAGGGCAAAGGCGCTTTGATAATGTTGCTGTGCACGTTCGATCTGAAACCGGATAAGCCTTTCGAATTCCGGGGTACACATCCGCTGGCGCAGATCGGTTTCGGTGACGCCATATTGTGCCAGCTCATCCTGCGGTAAATAGATTCTGTTTTGCATCAGATCCGTATAGATGTCGCGAATAATATTGGTGAGCTGAAATGCCAGGCCCAGATCATGCGCGTATTTGAGTGTTTTCCGATCGGTATAGCCAAAAATTTCG
Organism: Gammaproteobacteria bacterium; assembly: GCA_022627515.1. Classification (GTDB taxonomy): domain Bacteria; phylum Pseudomonadota; class Gammaproteobacteria; order SZUA-152; family SZUA-152; genus JAKEGK01. Next base: position 437 of record JAKEGK010000149.1, on the reverse strand, counting down.
GCTGACATCAAACCAACAACACTGGCAACCCGGTAGCAATACAGGCGTAATTCCCTGAATGTGGCATAGGTTCGCGGTACCAAATCCATTTCCATACCATCGAGAATTTCGCTGAAATATTCCATCGGCAAATTGAAGTCGACAATGACCGGCGCAAGCGCCTGGGTGATGGGATGCTGAGGTGTGTGTTTGAACAGGCGTTCGATTTCATCGCGCCACCAGTTTAACTTGGTGCTTTTGATATGCTGTTCGCTGTGGCTATCAACAATATCATCCACTTCCCGGCAAAAGGCATACAAGGCAGTGATGGCCTCACGCTTTTTGACGGGGAGGAACAAGAAGCTGTAGTAAAAGCTTGAACCGCTTTTGGCAGCCTTTTCCTGGCAGTATTGCTGAGGAGTCATACTTATATAATCAATTCATTCTGCGGTTTGGGC
>JAKEGK010000148.1 GCA_022627515.1 Gammaproteobacteria bacterium | reverse complement strand
GGTACGCCTGATGCTCCATTGACTTGCTCGCCGCCGACGCTTCTTCCACCAGCGCCGAGTTTTGCTGCGTCATTTCATCCATTTGCATCACAGCGCGGTTAACCTGATCGATACCGGCTGACTGTTCCTGACTGGCCGCGGCAATTTCCGAGACAATATCCGTTACGCGTTTTACTGAAACTACAATTTCTTCCAGCGCTTTGCCGGATTTATCCACCAGATCGGTGCCCTGTTCAACTTTTGTGACGCTATCCTGAATCAGCGCCTTGATTTCCTTGGCGGCCTCAGCGCTGCGCTGGGCTAACGTGCGGACCTCTCCCGCTACCACGGCAAAACCACGCCCCTGCTCACCGGCGCGCGCCGCTTCAACCGCGGCGTTTAACGCCAGCAGGTTGGTCTGAAACGCAATCTCATCAATGACACTGATAATGTCGGCAATCTTTTTGCTGCTCTTATTGATTTCGCCCATTGCTGAAACCGCGTTACCCACGACCGCACCGCCTTTTTCGGCCTGTTCCCGCGCGTTTTCCGCCAGTTTATTGGCTTGCGCCGCGTTATCGGCATTTTGCTTAACAGTCGTCGTCATCTGTTCCATGCTGGACGCGGTTTCTTCCAGCGACGAAGCCTGCTCCTCCGTGCGTTGACTGAGATCCATATTGCCACGGGAAATTTCATTAGCGGCGCTAAGAATGGCATCACTGCCGGTTCTGACTTCGAGCACGGTTTCTTTCAAATGCGCCAGCATATTATTGAAAGCCTGAGCGAGCTGACCGAATTCGTCCCGGGATTTGATATTGATTTGCGCATTAAGATCACCCTGGGAAGCCCGTTGTGTCATCTCCACAATGGAACTGATGTTTGCCACGACTTTGCGTCCTACAAATAAACCGATAACCGCAACCACAATCACGCATACCAGAATATCCAGAATAATATTACTGGTGATTGCATCAAGCCATGGCGCGGCTTCTGCCAGCGGTACGCGCACCAGGACGCTCCAGTTCATTCCCGGGTAACCCAGGGCGCCCTTTAAATGCGCGAAACCGCCAGCCTGTACGATTTGTTTGCGCGCATGATGCGCATATTGATAGCCTGTTTCGCCTTTAACAGCACGCTCGGCAACTTCAACACTGTTGCTTGCCAGATTATACCGCATAATAACGTTTTCAAGATCATGAATAACATTGTCTGTTTTATGGAGCACGGGATCGTAGTCAATTAAAACCCGGCCTTCTTTATCCAGAAGCGTTAATTCAGCGCTTTTAAAGCCGCTGTTTTTCATCCCTTTGTAGGTTTGCTGGAAGATCTCCTCCACCAGCGAAAATTTGGTGCGGTTCGTCCAGTATCCGATCACTTCGCCTTTTGCGTCATGGACCGCCGCGCTGAATCCCAGCGTCAATCCATCATTACCGGGATATACCATCCTGACATCATCATCAATATGCAGGTCTTCGATATAGGTGCCGGTCGATACATCGTTTCCGGGCGCGGTAAACGGCATGCGGGTCGTGTATTGACCATTGGATACTGCTCTGAACCAGGCTGTGTTTGAGTAATTTTTACTATATATGGCGTTGCTATTGACAGGCGCTCCGGCGGCGTCCACCGAGTTGACCGCAACGACGTTTCCCTTCAGGTCAACCATAATGGTAAGGTAATAGATGCCGTAGGTTTTTACATATTCGTTCATCGTCTGCGCGATGGCATTCTTGTTTACCGTCTGGTACCAGGACTTATCATCCAGCACCACCCGGTTCAGGGTAAAAGCCTGCACATCGCCATAACGCTCAAAGAGATTGCGGTCAATTTTGTCAGCCACATTTTCCGCCGCCACCATGAATCGCTCACCCGCCTGATCCTTGATATCATCAAAAGACTGCATTACAAAATAGCTGACTACGCTCAGCGGTAAGATGGAAAACACCAGCAGCAAGCTTACCATTTTGCTTGTCACACCCATTCGCGCCAAATTTAACATACTATAACTCTCCTGTTTGTATTCCATTAAACGTCCTAACAAAGTACGAACTCATAATCGTTCATGAAATATGCAGTGTCATTTATGTTCCTGATCAGAAAACAGCTGATCCGGATCAAGCAACATAACATTGCAGTTATCTATATTCACCAAGCCTTCGATAAATTCCGTATTAACGCCAGATCCAAACTCCGGTGTATTCTGAATATCCTCGGCGCTGAAATCCACAACATCCCATACGCCGTCCACTACCAGGCCTATCGTCCGGTCCCTTTGTTCAGAATTGACTGTAATGACAATGATGACCGTAGTTGCCGCGTACATAAATTTATTCATACTGAAACGAATGCGGATATCCAAAATCGGCGCGATTTCGCCTCGAAGATTAAGGACACCTTTTATATAGTCCGGCGACTTAGGAATGGCAGTAACAGGCGTCCAGCCTTTTATTTCCTGAACCTTTAATATGTTTATGCCATATATTTCATTACCGAGTTTGAAAACTAAATATTGCAGCAATTCGCTCTGAAGCTTGCTGAGTTGCGGACTTGGCTCGGCGATATCCACATTAGTGATTGTCATGACTTGTTCGCGCCTTTTTTTGATACTGATTGTTATTGTTAACCACAGTTTTTGTAAGCAATTTGCACACCAAAATG
>JAKEGK010000147.1 GCA_022627515.1 Gammaproteobacteria bacterium | reverse complement strand
GTCATGAATACCATAGGTCATGAATACCATAGGTCATGAATACCATAGGTCATGAATACCATAGGTCATGAATACCATAGGTCATGAATACCATAGGTCACATTAGTATGCATGGATTTGTATTTGTTAAGTATCATTTTAAGTAACTTCGGAGTTTACATAAATTTTATCTCATAAACAGGTATTATAAGAATTCTTAAATTAATTTATTTGACATTATTTATTTAAAATTAAATTGATATTTATCAATTTAATCAAAACATACAAGACAATCAGAATCTACCATCACAACAACGGTAAAAGGACCATTATTAGACTATTATCTTTATACGTGTTTCTCTCAAGCGCGTTATTGTAACTTCAGTTGGTATCTGTAAGCGTTAACTACGCAAGTCATTGCGCAAATAGTTAAATGCAGTCATGTCGGCTGCCCAAAACACCCGGGCAACGGCAAGTCCGGATGATGTTCATTCACCGGATCTGGCCGTTTTTATTTCTAGCCGTTGTTAGTTCTAGCCGTTGTTATTTCCAGTCGATGTAAGTTTTGGCTTATGTTATTTCCGGCTTATATTAATCTGTCAGTAAGATATCTATTTGAAGGAGATTGTCATGAACAGAAAAAAAATACTTATCATCGCCATCACAGGCGTACTTTCACTTGGCCTGGATGCAGTAATCGCTGCTGAAACGGAAAAGGAACAAGCACAAATCCAAATGCAGGAGCAGGAGAAAAAACAGATTTATGGTTGGGAACTAATGTCCGTGGAGGAACGCGCGGCGCACCGCGCCATATTGAACAGCTTCGCCACTGAAGAAGAACGCGAAGCCTATCGCACGGAACATCACGAAAAGATGCAAAAACGCGCAGAAGCGCAAGGTGTTACTCTGCCGGAGGCGCCCGCACAACGTGGAAGCGGTCAAGGCTCAGGTAGCGGTGGTGGCGGTGGCGGTGGCGGTGGCGGTGGTAAAGGTAATTGATAACGCACCGCACCTATTGATATTCCTCTTTATTTGGCGGGGTCGGCAGCGGAACACCGCTCACCCCGCGTCTTATTCCCAATTTTTAGCCTGCCACTGGATGCGTACAGTTAATTGTATTCTAATGGCTCCAAAGTATTGAAAATGTGACTTCTGTAAATAATACGCAAATTACTTCCTCTATAATCATACACTCTGGTAAATTCATAGCGGTTTGCGGAGCACCGCAAACCTGTTTTGTTGAGCATTCCGCAAACACAATAAAATAAATTGTCTTTATGAATTTTGGAATGTGATTCAGATTATTTATAAAGCCAACCGGCTTGCCTCATCGGCCTGTACTTGATTGACCGGACGATCATTAATATATCTTTCAGTTGCATTAAAGTAACGCAGTTATGAACGCAAAATACCAAAATTTATCGCGCAAAAAAACCATGCACCCGCTGGTGCTAAATCTCACGAAGAATGAGTTTTAGCGATAACTCGATGGAGCCGTCTTGGGTTTGGCATTGGCGGACCGTGTGCGGCAGGGATGCCGTACCCGAGCATTCTTTTCGAAAACATGAGCGGACGTATTTACAGCGTGTCCGACAAGGCCAAGCCCAAGGCGGCTTAGCTTCGCAGCGTGTGTTTTGTGCAATGTTAGGGTAAAGTTACCGGATTTTTGTCACTCACTGTTTTGTTCAACGCAAAAGGATCCGACCATGAGCAAATTACATTGTGTACCTCCTTCACCTGAAGTCATGGCCCAAATTTACGCCGACTATATCCGCATCGCGCAGGGACGCGGAATCACCTTCGCGGAATACCTGGTCAGTATTGGTTATACGAATCCGGCCGCGGATGTCGACGGCATGGATGATGCCGCGGTGATGCGCACCGGGGTGCATGGACTGGAGCTTATATCTGTTCCTAACAAGCCGATTCAGGGTCAACTGCGCGTGAAGGTTCTGCTGATCGATTTTCCGGACCGGCCCGGCGCCCTGCCCGTTTCTCATTACCAGCAATTGCTCTTTTCCAAGGACATGCATCCCACGGGCAGCATGCGCGACTATTACCGGGAAGTAAGCCTGGGCAAGGTGGATATCAACGGCAGCGTGCACGGCTGGTTGCGCATGCCCAACGAATACAGCTATTACACCAACGGACAGTCCGGCACGGAAGGAAATGCTTATCCGCGCAATGCGCAGCGTATGGCGGAAGACGCCGTGCGCGCCGCGCAGCAGGCGGGCGTCACGTTCGAGAGCAGCCTGGATGTTCTGAACGATGGCACGATAGCCGCGCTGTTTATCATTCACGCGGGCCTCGGTGCGGAAACGCTTAATCCCAATATTCGCGGCAATCACATCTGGTCGCATAAATGGGTAATGCGGCAATCCATCGAAGTGGCGCCGAACCTGTTTTCCAGTACTTACCTGACGGTGCCCAATGATTGCAAAGTGGGAGTTTGCGCCCATGAACTGGGTCACCTGGCGTTTCAATGGGAAGATTTCTACGATCCCAATTACGGTGAGGACGGCAAGGAATGGGATGGTTCCGGAAGCTGGGATTTAATGGCCGGCGGTTCCTACAACGGCAACGGCCACCGCCCTTGCCATCCCGCCGGCCTGCATAAATCGCAGCACAACTGGATTACGGTCAGGAACGTGGAGACTTCTGGCCAATTTGCCCTGAAACCTTACACGGCGGCAGCCGGTGAAGTGTTGAAAGTAGTCAGTCCCAAATACCGGCCGGGTCAATACCTGCTGCTCGAGAACCGCGCCAAAACCGGATTTGATTCCGACTTGCCGGGTGAAGGATTGCTGGTTTGGAAAGTTGACGAATCCGCCGAAATGTTCGCGCCGGAAAAACCCGCGTTGCTGCTGGTGCAGGCTGACGGCCGGAGGCAACTGGAGACACCCAATGACTGGAATACCGGTGATGCGGGCGACCCGTTTCCGGGCAGTTCCAATCGTAATGAGTTAACCGACCGCGGCATTATTTCCACCAGCTTTCCTGACGGGCAGGATTCCGGAATCAGTTTCAAGAACATTCAGCGTGACGTGGATACCGGAAACATCACGCTGGGTATCGAATTTGCGGGTGATCAGATTTCCACGTCGGATGTGGTGCGGCTTGAAGCGCGTCCTAACAAACCTATTCCCGACAGGAATGAAGTCGGCATCCAGAGCGTTATCGATAATACGAAGAACGGGATGGTGCGGCAAATCGCCGTCAGTGTTGATATTACGCACACGTATACCGGCGACCTGCGTATCGAACTGGTTGCGCCCTCGGGCCAGGTAGTGATGCTGCACAATAAAGAAGGCGGCAACGCGGACAACCTGAAAAAGACGTATTCATCGTCAACGCACACAGCGCTCGCCGGACTCACGGGAACCAGAGCCGCGGGAAACTGGACACTGCGCGTGGCGGATCTTGCCAGCGCCGATATTGGTACACTCAATTCCTGGGCCCTTGCCATTGAACTGGACAAAGCCGAATCCATCGTGCGCGCGGAAGCCGAACCAGGTTTGCAAATCCCCGATAATGATCCCGCCGGTATTGCCAGTGTATTGCGGATAGCTCGTTCCGGAACAGCGCGCAACCTGAAGGTGCATGTCGATATTGATCATACGTACATTGGCGATCTGCGTGTCGAGTTGGTCAATCCGCAAGGGCAGCGGGCGTTATTGCATAACAAGAGTGGCGGCCAGCAAAATGATTTGAAAACCTATTATGAGTCATCATCAACCGACGCGCTCGCGCCGCTAGTAGGCCAATCCGTCAATGGCGACTGGACACTGCGCGTTTCTGATTTAATGGGCAATGATGTGGGCACGCTCAACAGCTGGAGCCTGGAAATCGATCTGGCGGCGCGCGGCCAGCAGGTCAGGAAAGAAGACAATAACGCGCGGGCCATTCCCGATGCTGATTCGGCCGGCATCGGCGGCAGCCTTAACTTCACCGAGCGCGGCACCGTACAGTCACTGGACTTTCTCGTTGAAATTAAACATTCTTACATTGGCGACTTGCGCGTGGAACTGGTCGCCCCTTCCGGCAAGCGTGCGATATTGCACAACAAAACCGGCGGCCGCACCAAAGACCTGCTGTTGCAACTCAGCTCCGGCACTTCGCCTGAATTAAGCGTGTTGACAGGCGAACCTGTTCACGGCGACTGGATACTGCGGGTCGCGGACCTTGAAAGGCTGGATATCGGCACCCTGACACGCTGGGCCTTGCAGATCACGTATATTGAATGAGACGGAGTCTATTGGGATTTTAAAATATTTTTCGAAACAGCCAATTAACCTGAAAAAATAGTATGTAAAATTCCCTCTCCCCTGAGGAGGGTGTCGCAAAACTCATTTTGAGGATGACATAAGATATACTAGCAAAAACTTACCCTGTAAGGATCTTCGATGCCAGAAAAAATAATTAAGCGG
>JAKEGK010000146.1 GCA_022627515.1 Gammaproteobacteria bacterium | reverse complement strand
GAATAACTGAATGCTTCCAGTTCGCGGTTGAGGTTACTGAGTTCGGCGGTCCGTTCCGCGACCAGTTCCTCAAGATGGCCGCGATGGCGCAATAATTCCGATTCCACCTGTTTGCGCTGGGTGACATCCCGGATAACACAGATAAAGCCAATGGTGCTGCCGTCATTGTCGAAAACCTTTGCGCCCAGCGTATCGCCAATAAAAGTGCTGCCGTCTTTACGGATGTATCGCACTTCATAAGCGGCGTTTTTGATAGCGCTGTGTTTATCAAACTGGCGTTGGCCCTGTTGTATAAAGTCTGCCTTGTTGGCGTAGAGCATCTCGGTATTCTTGCCAACGATCTCCTCACTCGAATATCCGAATATTTTTGTAAATGCCGGGTTGATAAGCATTAAGTTTCTGTCCAGGTCGCTGTAACCAACAGCGTCGCTAATTGCGTTGAAGATAGCTTCGAACTCAGCCCGGCTGCGGACCAGCCCCAGTTCCGCCAGTTTGCGCGCCGTGATGTCTTCCGCGATACCGGCGATCCGGTACATTACGCCATTGTTGTCATAGACAGGATAGGAACGGTCGGCTATCCAGCATTGCGTGCCGTCAGGACGAATGATGCGGTACTCCCGGACTAAAGGCGCAGCATTGGGGGAGGAAAGCAACGCAGCAATATTCTCCTGCATGCGTGCCCGGTCATCGGGATGCACGTTATGCATCCATGATCCAGGATTGCGGTAAAGACTTTCCAGCGAGTGGCCCCAGATTTTCTCATAGGCAGGACTTGCGTAAATCATCTTACTGCCGTCCGCGGAACTGATCCAGAACACCGAGTTAATACTGTCCGCCATCTGGCGGAAGCGGTTTTCACTGTCCGCCAGGGCGGCCGTGCGGCGTTTGACTTCACGCCGCACCAGATAGATATACCCAACCGCCAGCATAAAAATGATGGAGGTAATGGTGAGGGCAAAAAATATCCATCGATAGTCGGTTTTCACGGCTTCGGTTTTCAGCCATTTATTCACGGCCTGGTAATAATATGATTTGCTGTCCGCTTTTGCTTTTGCCAGGTAGTCATCCAACGCGTGTATCAGTTCCCGGTTTTTCCCTTTAGGCACAGCCATGCGCACCTGCACCGGATTAAAAATAATCGTGGTGGGTTTAACGTTGTAGTTGTCCGCCTTCATGATGCTGACTACACGGTTGATGATGCCGGCGTCGGCTTTGCCTTGATCGAGTAGACTAAAAACGTCCTCAAAGTCCTTGGCTTCCACGATTTCAAACCGGAAGTTAAAGAGATCCATGGTCTGGCTGAATACCTTGCTATGAATAACCTCTGTCACCATGGCAATGCGTTTGCCTTGCAAATCCTGAATTGAAGTAAAGTCATGCTTTGGCGTTTGATAAATAACTCCCCAGTTGTTGATTACCGTCTGCTCGGTAAAATCAAACAATTCACTGCGCTCCGGCGTATAGGCTATTGCGACCAGCATATCGATGCTGCCTTTTTGAAGCGCATCATAATGCTCCGGCCAGGCGCCATGTCTGAATTGCAGCGTCCAGTCATGTTCTTGCGCAACATGTTTTAGAATATCGACGATTAAACCGGCAGACTCACCAGTGCTGTCATGAAATACGATGGGCGGGTTATCCCAGGTGCCGATGATATATTCGTGTGATTTGTCATTGGCCGGCGCTGCCGTGGAGCAAAGTAGCCAGATACCCAGGATGAGGAGGATGTATCCGGAGATTTTTTTAATTGATGAAATATTGAGCATTAGGTGGTTTTCACGGCATTTATTATGTATTGATTAACTATAGTGGTTCCATTGGCGAAAAACAGCGATTTTAATCCGGCTACGGATTGTGGGAAATGTATTTCGATAGACAACCGTTGGTTGAAATACTCGTTAGTGAACTTCCGGCAGTAAGTATTGCGCTGTTACCCGATTTTGCCGCCGGATTGGTGCGGAATACCTGTGTGGTTCAACAATCCGCGTTGGGTTTGTCATTGCGGTTGCGGCCGGGGGCGTAACGGGATTTCGCTTATTGAGGTTTGATGGCCGGCGCCGTTGCCGGTTTATCGGTAAGCTCGTGTTACTGGCGTAAGCACGAACTATTTAAAACATTAAATAAAGTGTCTGGTATTCCGCGATTGGCAATTCTACAACGTCACCGCCATCCTGGGCGTTGCGAAAGTCCGGTTATTCCTGATCCGGGGTTTTGATTTCATGGTATGCGAGGGAGATGGCTTCCGTGGAAAATAGCCTGGCGATATCCAGTTTGTAATCATCAGGATCAATGACCCGTTCAATACGGGGACGCTTTGCTTCATCTGGCCAGCATTCAGCCGCAAGATTTATGTACTTGTGTTGTTTCAACGGCTGCTTATTGCCGTTAAGCATCAGTAACAACGTGGGTGACAAGTGACGTTTTTCGTTAATCGATGTCACTACGCCAACTTCACCGGTATTCAGTTCAATAACGCAACCGACCGGATATATTCCCATATGCTTCAGGAATTCCTGCACCAGTTTCTCATCAAAGGCGCCATTGCGGTCTGAATAGATGCAATTCAGCGCATGGTAAGGGGTAAGATCGCGCTGATACACGCGGCGGCTGGTTACGGCGTCGTAGACATCGATAATTTTCACGATCCGGCTGTAAAGATCAATGCCATAACTTTGCAAACCATACGGATAACCATGACCGTCGATACGTTCATGATGATTTTTTATGACCGCCAGTGAGTCACGGCTCAGTTCATCCTTGTTTTTCAGCAAATCATATCCCAGCGTCGTATGCTGTTTTATAACATCATATTCTTCATCAGTCAGTTTTGCCGGCTTATTGAGTATTTCCAGCGGTACACGCAGCTTGCCAATGTCATGCAACAGCGCGCCAAGGCCCAGCTCGTTCAGTTGCTGCGTGTTCATTCCCAGGCTGCGCCCGAAGAATAACGCCAGTATGCATACGTTCAACGAATGGATCGATGTGTACTCGTCTCGATTTTTTAACTGCGTTAGCCAGATCAGCGCCATAGGGTTTGCTATGATATTTTTGACCAGGCTGCTGACCAATACTTTGGCTTCCTTCACATCGGGATCCTTGCCCCTCTGTGCATCATTCATAATTTTTTCAATGAAGTTTTTTGCGCCGGAGTGTAAACGCAATGCATACTTCATATGATGCTTGAAATCCGGATCAGTGGGCAGGACGCAGTGCGGAACGGATGTCTGCACGCTGGATGATGATGCCGCGCCGGAAATGAAATTCCGGCGAATGTTGTGGATTATGGATTTTTCCTTGTCGACAAAGACAAAGCGGCAATACTTTTGCAGCTCGGTTATCTGATCAGCGGACTCCAGACGGAAGCCCTGAAATAAAAACGGCGTGTCAATCCACGGTCGGTCGAGCCCTGACACATACATGCCAAGCGCCAGATCATCGACCTGGATCTTGATGAAATTGTTGCTGGATTCAATCAAGGGGGCTATCGTTGCGAAAAACCTGGATCAGAAATAAATATGTCACTATCTCGTTCTAAATGTCGGCCAGCGCGGAAAAAGGTTTATCCTTATGTATTATAATATTATGCAATATGATATTGATTTTTAAGATTAGATGAAGAAAATACGCCGGACCATATATGGCAAAGTACGCGTATTTGATGCCTGATTCTGCGGCTGATTTGATGAATAAACGCCGGGTGCGCGGCGAAGCATTATGGATTTCAGCGTTTTCAACCTGATTAATAATGAGGAGAGTTTGATGGCGCGTTTGCCGGTATTGAGTATTGTTGCTGCCGTTGTAATGCTGGGATCGCAGTCAACTCCGGCATACGCAAAGCCCGAAGGCAAAGTGGCGGTGCAATGGCTGGGACATGCCAGTTTTAAGTTAACAAGTGCCGCCGGCAAGGTCATCCTGATTGATCCTTTTATTACCGGGAATCCGAACCTGCCGGAAGAGTATAAAAATCTGGACAAGCTGGGCAAGGTGGACTCGCTGCTGGTGACTCATGCTCACGGTGATCATCTGGGGGATGGCCCCGTGCTGGCGAAAAAACACAATGCGCCGTTGTACGCGCCGGCCGTTTTGTGCTGAATCCGGACGACGCGGCGCACGCCACGCGCCACTATTTAAAACCGAAATACGCGGTGCCCATGCATTATGGCGCCAATCCCCGTTTAAAAGGCACGCCCGAACAATATATAAAAGCGCTGGGCGATAGCGCGACAGAGGTTTTTAATATGAGGATGGGCGAGACTATCAGCTTCTGACAATCCGGGTTTGGTCTTGAGAGTCGGTTTTCAGGATCCAGAAAAGCTTCTTAATAAACACGATAGGGATAAAATGGCGGCACGGCAAACCACAGGATTATTTCTCGGTCCACTGCTGTTTGCATTGCTGCTTCTGCTGCCGGCGCCGGAAGGTTTGACCGATGCAGGAATGGCCGTTGCCGCGGTTGCCTTGTTGATGGCGGTCTGGTGGGTCAGTGAAGCATTGCCCATACCCGCTACCGCGCTGTTGCCGATTGCGTTGTTTCCATTACTGGGAGTAATGCAGTCCCAGCAAGTCACCAATGCCTATGCCAATCACCTTATTTATTTATTCATGGGCGGATTTCTGATCGCGGTTACTATGGAGAAATGGCAACTGCACAAACGCATTGCATTGCACACCATCAGGTTCGTGGGCGTTTCTCCAAGGCGCATCATATTGGGATTCATGCTGGCGACGGCTTTTCTTTCGATGTGGATCAGCAATACCGCAACGGCGATGATGATGGCGACGATCGGGCTGGCGGTCATGCGGCAGGTCAAGGCCGCAATCCCGGGACAGTCTGCCACTGACGCGGTAAATGCGTTTCCTTTTGGCGCGGCGCTGATGTTGGGCATTGCATACGCCGCGTCGATTGGCGGAGTGGCAACTCTGATCGGCACTCCACCCAATGCCATTCTGGCCGGCATTGTGAAAAAAACTTATGGCATCAGCATTGGTTTTGCCGAATGGATGCTGTTTGCTTTTCCATTGTCGGTGGTAATGCTGTTACTGACCTGGTATTACCTGGTGCGCTTTGTTTATCGCAGTAATGAAAAGGAGTTGCCGGGAGGCAAGCAGGCTGTTGAGCAGGCATTGTCAGCACTCGGTAAAATGACAAAGCAGGAAACACGTGGACTGATTGTATTTGTGTGTGTGGCAAGCGCATGGATACTGCGCAGTGTTGTCAACATAGAATCGTTGAGCATGGTGACGGATTCCACCATCGCCATCCTGGGCGCATTGGCGTTGTTTGTCATTCCTTCCGATTTCGGTAAACGGGAGTTTCTGCTGGACTGGCGCACGGCGGTGAAGATTCCCTGGGACATTATAATTTTATTCGGCGGCGGGTTTGCGCTGGCGGAGGGATTTAACAGCAGCGGGCTGACACTGTGGATCGCCAATCAATTAACCGTACTGGAAGGAACCCATATTGTCATTCTGGTGGCAGTGATTGTTTTGCTGGTGATATTTCTTACCGAGCTGACTTCCAACACGGCTACCGCGTCGCTGTTGTTGCCCATCATGGGCGCGTTTGCGATCGCCATGAATATTCATCCCCTGGCCACCATGACCGCGGTTGCCGTTGCCGCTTCGTACGCATTTATGCTGCCGG
>JAKEGK010000145.1 GCA_022627515.1 Gammaproteobacteria bacterium | reverse complement strand
CATGCAGAGCCTCCCAAAGAAATGCCCAAGCGCAAACCCGGACTATGGGAAATCAAAATGACCACCGAGGGCGGTGAGATGCTATCGCAGCATTGCATTGACGAAAAGACTGACGATCTCATGCAGCAACGTACGCAAGCGATGGGAAAACAGGAATGCAGCAAGAACAACGTGCGCCGTGAAGGCGGGAAAGTACTCGCCGAATCAGTGTGCAAATTCGGGGGCGCTACCGTCAATACAAACGCCGTCTTTAGTGGCGATTTTTCTTCGAACTACACTGGCAACATTGACACCATCTACAATCCGCCGATGATGGGCAGGGAAAAGTCTCACTCCACGATTGCCGCCAGGTGGCTCGGCGCCTGCAAGCCTGGCCAAAAACCCGGTGACGTCATCATGCCCGGCATGCCCGGTGGCGGTAAGTTCAATATAGAAGAGATGATGAAGATGATGCCGAAGCAGTAGCGCTGCATCCGTGCCGGATTCATCTTCACTTTAACAGCTTTAGTGTCCCTTATTCGGCTGGACATCTATTTGCATTGCCGATGCAATCGCGCTCCCCTTAGCGGGGGGAAGCGCGCATTTTAACTCAGGTTCGATATCAGGCCCAGGTCATCATGATATTAGAAATATAAACAGCCCTTAGTACCGTGGAAACCTGCAACCTGTATGACGCAGGTAACAAGAACGTCATTTCGGGATCGAGCCAAACAACTGTAATTCAGAGACCGCAGCTATTGACTTTGACCGGTTCTGTCCTGCGACGACCTGTGACAAACCTGTTTATCTGAATACGGTGCTGAAGGTTTTGGAGGTATCGCTTGATCATTGGTTTATTCAACGCTTTGTTTTCAGGTTCATAGTCATAGTTTGCGCCAAGAATTAACTCCCATACATCACGCCAACCACATAAGGCAATATGACGCCAACTATTCCAAACGCAAAACTCCATGCCACTGCCTCAAGCCGAGCGCGTTTCGCTGTGAGACGCCGGAATCCCGTGGTGATGAAGAATGGCAAATCATCTTCGGGCGGCTTAATAATCACATTCAGTGGTTTTTTCAATTGGCCATAACGTAGATTCAACTCTTGTTGCTTTATTAGTCCTGTGCACGAGCCCGGCAATTTATCGGACACCTCAGGCATGGGATGCAGTGTTTTCAACCATCCTGCCACATACACATGCTCGCCAACCCCCAACCAGCGAAAACGGTGCAAAACACCAAATTCAACAAGCTCCCTGGTTTTCTTCGGCTCGATCTCCGCCTCCCTGGGATCTACCGCACAGATACCTGTCAGGTCTTTGATATAAATACGCTGGATACTTTCCTTGAGGTCTGGCTCCGTTGATTCATGGTCTTCATGTTCCCTGAATGCTTCGTACCGGTACCAGACACAGGGAATCTTTAACATCGGAACATAGATGGGTAATCCAGACTCGATGAATGTTTTGCCTTTGACTTCAACGTATCCCTGGCTCGCGCTGCCGATTTTTGAAACGGGGATATCCTCAACAATGCGCGCGAGCTTGAGCCGGCGCATACCCAGCCACAAGCAAGAAAGGAATACCCGAAATGACCAGAAAAAGCTGGATCCAACTCACCATACGGAACAATAGAAAAACCGGTTAATTGCCATTAATAGCGGCCGGAGGATCAATTCCCCAACTGATATGAGTTTCGAAGTGTTGAGAACTGGTTCATATATCGCCCAGGCGATTCATAATTTTGAATTAAGTAACACCGGGGCTAAGTGTAATTGTTTCTAAAAATAGAAAATAATAAAGGGAAGTCTCAGGTGTCTTGCGCGCCCTAAATCGTTTCCTGACGCAAACTGTTACTCAATGAGATACCACAAACCATTCATTCGAGACAGTGCACTGGATTGCATAGTTTAAGACCACATGATGGTATTCTGTGATTGGTTACCAATACATTCGGCAATTATTTACTCATATATCCAATCATTGCTGTCCCGCAAAATCTGGTACTGATCGGGGACTCTCTAATTCCAACAGATCTTTGGCCTTGAAAAGGCTGGTGGAGGCATGGATTTGCAAAACCGTCGGCGGCAGGGATGCGGCCGTCGAGCATTCTCTTGGAAACAGGAATGGATGTCCACAGCGTGTTTTGCTAATCCATGCCACCACCAGCTTCAGCGTTCATTAAACTCTGCAAATCTCGGAGTCTATCCTGCGTTTATAAGCAATATTTGTGATACAACAATGATATCCAATATTTTTTTTAAAAAATAAACTGTTACAATGTTCCAGGATCCAGATTTGCATCCGATAATAGATCCGGTAATCAAGGCTTTTGTTTCTATGTCTTTATTATGAGCTGGCAAAATGGAACATGCTTTTTAAATCATCCTTGCGGAGCATTATCATTCCCCGGCGACGGCGGAAGTTGCCCAATGTCAGCACAACTATGAACAACAAGGCAGATCAGAAACCTTTCGGTCTCTGTAAAACGCCGTTATGCATGCATGTGCACTACCCGAGAGCACTGACCATGAGTTGATTTTTTTCCAGAAAACAGGCGCTTTGTAAAACAACATTCACATCCTATGACGGCATTTTTCATTATTCTGGGCGGCGTGCTCGGGGGATTTGGCTTCGATGGTGAAGGAATCCTTTTGGGAGCGGTGATTGGCTATCTGGTGTCGCGCTCGATCTATTCCGACCGCGCGGTAAAGGAACTACGCAGCGACATCGCGGCATTGCGAAAGAAGGCGACTCCGATAACATCGCCGCTGGACGCTCAACCATCCGCTTCTCAACCAGCGCCTGCGGAAATCTGGCCTGAAACGTCCATACCCGACACAGAGCCAGATAAGGAAACTGAATGGGTCAATGCGGCCGAATCCATACCAGCCACGGCGGCGGAACAAAACCCACAGGACTCCATAATAAAAATCAAACTGGAACCGGTCCACGATGATCCCTGGATGTCTTCAACCATCACGAGTGTAACACCGGCCGCTGAACCGCCATGGCTCGCGGCGATAAAGCGCTATTTCACCGGCGGCAATACGGTGGCACGCGCCGGTATCATCATTCTCTTTATCGGTATGGCCTTTTTGGCGAAGTATGCTGCCGAGAAAGGGGTATTCCCGATTGAAGTGCGGATGGCGGGCATTGCGCTTTCCGGCCTGGTGCTTATAATTCTCGGATGGCGTCTTAAGGCGAAGCCACAAGGGTATGGCGTGGCTTTGCTGGGCGGTGGCATCGGAGTAATCTACCTTACGATCTTCGCCTCGTTGCGGCTGTATCATTTAATGCCGGCGGCGTTCGCGTTTGCTTTGCTCCTCGTCGTTTGTGGCTTATCCGCAGCATTGTCAGTATTGATGAATTCAAGAGCGCTGGCGATCCTGGGCTTTTCCGGCGGATTTCTTGCACCGGCGTTAACCTCGACGGGCGGCGGCAGTCATGTGTTACTGTTCTCGTACTATGCGCTACTGAATACGGGTGTTTTAGCCATTGCCTGGTACCGCGCATGGCGGCCGCTTAATATTGTGGGCTTTGTTTTTACCTTTATCATTGGAAGTTTGTGGGGATTTAAGAACTATCACTCCGGCTTGTTTGCCTCAACCGAACCCTTCCTGATCCTGTTTTTTATTTTCTACACCGCTATTGCCGTATTGTATGCGATGCGCCGTCCAGGCAACCTGCGAGGTTATGTGGATGGTACTCTGGTATTTGGCACACCGATTATTGTGTTTAGTTTACAGTACGCGGTGGTTAGACATATTGAGTACGGCTTCGCGTACAGTGCGATGGCGTTGTGCAGTTTTTATGTGTTACTGGCTTACGGCTTGTTTAAATATGTCGCGAAATATAACACAAATGACCAGCTCCGTTTGTTGTGCGAAAGTTTTCTCGCGATCGGCATCACCTTTGGTACCGTGGCGGTCCCGTTGGCGCTGGATGATGCCTGGACCGCCGCCGCGTGGGCCCTTGAAGGCGGAGCGCTCGTTTATGTGGGAATTCGGCAACGGCGCGACCTCGCGTATTTTTCAGGTATTTTATTGCAATTTGCGGCCGCCTGGTTTGTGCTGGCGTCTCTGCAAAATATTCCCCACCATGAGCACTGGCCGGTAATCAACGGGGCGTATTTAAATGGTGTATTAGTAGCGATCGCGGCTTTATTCACTTCGTATTTGTCGTTCCGGTATCACCACCACGTCAAGCGGTATTTTCGGGAAATTGATGTCATCATGCTGGGTTGGGGTGTTTGTTGGTGGATCGGTATTGGATTGTATGAAATCCATCACCACACGATACGTCCCGGCTCATTCGGATGGTTTTTAGTTCTGGGCATTGTGACCTCGCTGAGCGCTCATGTTATCGGTCTGAAATTGTCCTGGCCGCGCATGAAAGTCCTGGATCAGGCGTTGGCGCTATTTATGGTACTGACGTTGCTGGGATCCATCTTGACCTTGCAACATCCACTCGTAATCGAGCTCGTACCGGCCTGGGTGATTGCGTTTGTCGTGTTTTATGTGCTCCTTAAAAGAAACGACCGGGAAGAACTCGACCGCCTGCAATTGATAATGCATGGTATTGGAATATGGGTAGTCACCGCATTGCTGACCTGGGAAAGTCACTGGCGGGTGGAACAATGGCTGCCAAAGCCGAGCGCGTGGAGTTACACCATCTGGATCGTGGCGCCAAGCGTGATGGTGACCTTGATACATCGCGCGAAAACCTGGCTCCATTGGCCGTTTGGCATCCATCGAACCGCGTATGCCGGGGACGTGTCCGCACCGCTGATGTTGTGGTCAGTACTCGCGATCGTTGGCGCCTGTCTGACCGAGGCCGGTCACGCGACACCGCTACCGTACCTGCCAATCCTCAATCCCCTGGATGTCGCGTGTATAATGGGGCTGATCCTGCTGGCGGGCTGGTGGCATGAACTTAAATTACTGGAGCACGCAATTTCCGAGCACATTGGCACTGCCAATTTCCTTGGCTGGCTCGCCGGTTTGGCGTTTTTATTGATAAATAGCGCGTTAATCAAAACGATCCACCATTGGTATCACGTGCCATTAACCCTAGGGGATATGATAGCGTCCGATCTCGCGCAAACATCGCTAACGGTATTATGGACCATACTCGCAATGGGTACGATGTTTGTAGCCAACCGGCGGCAATGGCGCCCCGTGTGGTTAGTTGGCGGAGCATTGTTAGGCGTCGTGGTAGCCAAATTGTTCCTCGTTGATTTGGACAATAGCGGTACAGTCGAACGGATTGTCTCGTTTATTTCAGTGGGCGCACTGATGCTCGTGATTGGCTATTTCACGCCGTTCCCCCCTAAAGCGGAGATGAAGAATGAAAAAGTGGACGCTTAGGGGTTTAACGGGAGCGTATGTTGCCTTTGTGGCAACAGTATGCGGCGCGGCGGAGTTGATGACAGACTTCGCCTACGGCATTAACGTTACAGTCAACGCAAACCAACTCTACGAATTCGAACTGACGGACACAATTTACCGTTATGTGCGGCATGAACGTCTCGCGGATTTACGCATCTTCGACGCCCATGGCAACACGGTTCCATACAATATTATTCACCCCGCAGCGACTGTAACAACGACGGTGCGGCGCGAAGAGGCGTTAGTCCTCTTCCCTGTAAAGAATACCGAAGCGGATCTTCAACAAGATCTTGATGTGAGGATTGAGCGCAATACAAAAGGCATTATTGTGAATGTTAAAAATGATGAGCGCGCCGATGGCAAATCTCCCCTGACTTATTATATAGCGGACATGGGTGAAAACGCCGATGCGACGGTGCGTTCATTACTATTCGATTGGCAGCACGGACAACAGGCGGTGGCTAACGTTATTATTTTTACCAGCGGCAACCTGCGGGATTGGCGTCCTATCGGGTCCGGCCCTGTATTTCATTTGCTACAGAACAATCATCTCTTTGCGCACAATCAGATAACAGTGAACGGCATCAGCCGCTATCTGAAAATCATGAGTAATGATGAAAGCGAAATCGTTCTGAATTGCGTAAAAGCCGTATATGAGACGCGCAACCATGAAGATACGCCGTATCAATGGACAACCGTCGAACCCACCATCATTAAAAACAATTTGTTCCGATATACATTGGCGACAGGATTCCCGGTGCACGCCTTGACAATAACACCCCGCAGCGACAATACAATACAGCATCTCATGGTCAGGAGCGGCCCGAACACGGAAACAATGAGTCCGCAATATGCAGGCAACATCTTTCGCTTGAAGGTTGGCGACAAAGTATATCAACCGGACACGATTGTGTTGCGGCAGGTATTTCACCACCCCGTGTGGGAAATCGAAGTTCTCCGCGCCAACAAACCCAATATTGAGCCGCCCGTACTCATGATGGGTTGGCGGCCGCAGCGCGTGCGGTTCCTGTCGAGCGATGCCGGGTCATATACCGTCGCCATCGGGAGCGCTTCTGTCACCCACTTTGGTCCGCAAATACCAGAGGCCATACGCGCCGATCATTCCAGTGCAATATCAATTGCTTTAACAAATGATATTGTTCCCCTGTCGGGAGAGGAAGCCATAAAAACCAGGGCGCCGGTTCCCTACAAAAAATACTTCCTGTGGTTGGTATTGATCGCCGTGTTATTGGTAATGAGTTATATGTCGGCGCGGCTCGTGCGGCATATGCGGCAGCCGGGCCATGATGACCAGTAACATGTTTCCTTTGTCTCCGGCATAAGCGAAGATCCATTGGACTGGCATCGCCAAAACGAAAAGTATCCAACACTAGATTGTGAAAGGTTTGTTGTTTCATAAGGCATCCTCCGCAACAAATACAAACAGACACTTAATGCCGTGCTTGAATGATGAGGTTAAACGGAGTTTCTACCGCGCGATTGAAGTAACTAAAACCCGCCTCCCTGAATACCTGGGCAAGTTATTTCTCGCCTGCTTGCGCCCCCAGCGCCAACCCCACTTCTTCTGACTAGGAGTGCGCGCAACACAAGGTGATTGATGCGGCGTAATACAACCTGCCAACCGGATTGATATTGTCCTGCACATGATCACCGGCGTAGGGTTCAACCAACATGATGCTGCCATCGCCGGACAGTACGCGCTTGGCATGCCGCGCGGCGCCTACCGGGTCGCCCATGTCGTGCAAACAATCTAAATAACAAATCAGGCTGTACCGGTTGTCGGGGAAATTCTTGGCGGTGGCTACTTCAAAATGGACTCGATCGGCAACACCCTCTTCGGCCGCAATGGTTCGCGCTTCATCGATAGATTCCTGGTGGTAATCGAAACCAAACAAATGTGAATTGGGAAAAGCTTTGGCCATGATGATAGTGGAATGTCCGTAACCGCAACCGATGTCCGCAACATTGATACCGCTCTTCAGTTTATCCATCACGCCATCCAGCGTGGGCAGCCAGTTTTGCACCAGGTTGGTCCGGTATCCATTGTGAAAGAACGCAGCCGCGCCACAAAATAGCCGGCCATCATGTTCATCCCATCCCAGGCCCTTGCCGGTGAGGAACGTTTGCAGTGTCTTGGCCACGG
This sequence comes from Gammaproteobacteria bacterium, assembly GCA_022627515.1. Lineage (GTDB taxonomy): Bacteria > Pseudomonadota > Gammaproteobacteria > SZUA-152 > SZUA-152 > JAKEGK01. The sequence goes on along the minus strand of JAKEGK010000145.1, from coordinate 471 downwards.
TGATGCCATCATCCTGCAAGCACAACAATGGATGCGCCAACATCTGGGCAGCGATAACCCGGTGGAAGCAGCCATGCTGCAGACTAGCTTACCGGAGCGCAGCTTTAAACGCCGATTCCGTAACGCGACCGGTCATTCCCCGATTGTGTATATGCAAAACCTGCGGGTAGAGGCCGCGAAGAAACAACTGGAAACCGGCGACAAGGCCGTGGATGAAATCAGTTACAGTATTGGCTACGAAGACCCTGGCTATTTCCGCCGCCTGTTCAAACGCACTACAGGATTAACGCCCGGTGACTATCGGAAAAATTCAGAGTGCCGCTGGTTGGCGATAAATAAAAAGTAGCGTTCGATTTTTGGGTAGGAACGCCGGATTTACTGGGTATCACAACAACTCGCCAGAAACAGCCATATTTTGCCTTAAAGCAAGCTTTTCAGGATTAAACCCGCCGTTTTAACGTCCTTCGCTTT